>NZ_CP129017.1 GCF_020524085.2 Halobacillus litoralis | reverse complement strand
CTTTAGGCATGGACTCTTTCAGAATGTCCTTAACTTCATCATTCTTAAGAAGTTCCATTTCACGATCTGGTGAGATCACCATAGTGTCATAGTTGATGAAGTCATTAGTCCTAGCAGAAGCTACAGCATCCAGAATGTCATCTAGTGGCTTAGCTGTTGAAGGATCAGACCAGTCAACTTGTGAGAAAGTAGTACCAGCATTAGCAACAATCTGATTGAAGATGATCTGCTCTTGCTTGAGTACGTTTCGATCTGTAAGGTGAGTTAGATGGTCAGAAACCAAGTCCCTCAAGTCAGACTCTTGGATAGCCTGCTCAGTAATCATTGCACCTTCACGAACCTCTAGTACAGAAGCAGTTTGTTCATCGTAACTAATGTCAGTTAGTGTCTCTTCTGCACCTTCACGAACAACATCTGCTGTGTCCCTAGTGTTCTTAACAATGTTCCATTTTACTGCCCTAGAATTTGTTTTTCGCTCTGGTAGTAATTGTGTACCAAATAAGCGACCTTGCTCTTTGTCTTTGACGAATCCAAGCATTGCCTTTTCAGACAAAATTGGATTATTCAATGAGTTAATCATTTATCGTTCCCCCTCGATTGTAAACTTAAAATCTTAATGATTACTTAACAGCGACAAGACCTTTCTTGTCAGCAGAAGCGCCTTTGATTGCTGTGCCTAGTGCAACTCCTGTTCCACCATGATCCACAACTTTCTGACCACCTGTGTCAGCTTTAACCTCATCACCAGCAGTGATACCACCTGAACCAGCAGTCATTTCTAAGACTGGGCGATTGAGTAATACTGTTGCATAGCCAAATTCATCTGACCCAACAACTACTACACCATCTGGCTCTACTGTGCCATCAGCTACTTTTTCAGCCTGCATATCTCCTGTTACTTCAACAACATCACCCTCGACTAGAGCAGTGCCATTGTCTGTAAATGTCATTGTTTGTGCTGGTAGTGCCTTAATAACAGCCATCTATTTTCTCCCCCTAATTATCTTAATATTCTGAAAACTCTAGTGATAGCTTAGTAGCTGTCACCAAAGATTTCCCTTGCAAGCTCTTCTGGAGACTTACTTCCATCGTCTTCTGAGTAATTGGATTGCTCATCAGCAACAACTGTCTTCTCAGCGTTTTCCATAAACTCATTAAACTTAGCTTCTTGCTCTTCTGTGAAGGAAGCTAATAGCTCAGTCAATGCTTTCTCTTGTGCTGGTACGACTTTGCCAGCCTCAGAGAACCCAGCGATTTTGCCTTTAATCTCTTGAGCTTTAATCTGTTTTTCTAACTTCTCTTTGTCTTCCTTGTAAGTGTCAGCCTCATCAGCCTTAGCCCTCAAGTTTTCATAGTCAGAGAACATATTTTGAATCTCTGTTTTAACCTCAGAAAAGTCAGCTTTATTGTCGCCTGTATTTAGCTCAGAAAATTTCTGATCTAAAATAGCCTGTAGTTCTTCTTTAGTCAATTCATTCTCCCCCTCTAATTCTTCTGAATTAATAGCAATTCCCTCAAGCCCTTTAAGGTGAGGTATAGAAACAATGGAAAGCGCCCTAAAGGTCATTCCATGTTGCTCTTTGGTGTTATCCTCTACATAGTTTTTGTAGATTTCAGCAGAAACTTTCTTCCAAGTTCCCCTCTGGATTTTGGCAACTGCATCTGGCTCAGTAACAAGCGCATCTGCAAATAAAGTGTCGCCTTCTAGGTACACATTCTTGATCCAGCCAACCTGATCCCTAGCAGACTCGCTATGGTCAACTTTGAAAGGTGGCTCTAGTGAACCTTCTTCACTGAATTTCTGGAAGTTATTGACCATTTCACTCAATCTCTCAACTGAGTAGTCAGTACCTTTCCAGTTACCTGCTTTAAAGGCTTCAATGCCTTCAATCAAATAGCCCTCATCAGTTTCAGTAAACTGCATCTTAGGAATATTCGAGATAAATAATTCTGTTTTAATCTTTTTCACCCCCTACCACTTGATAAAATCCCACCCCAACTTAATGGGGCAGGAACATATTTAATTCAATGGTTTAAGTGGTTTCCATGCTGGGTTATCGAATCCATCTTGAGGCTTTTCAACTCCTGTGAAGTCTGATTCTTCCCATTCATCATATTTAGTTATAGGGACTAAAAGCGACCTACAATTAAAATGATTAGGTGGCTGATAAAGAGCGACCAAGTAACTTGATTTCTCCATGATCTTGCCATTCAAACCTCTACAGAAAGTAGTTGTTCTATTGTCCAGAATTGCGCTGTACTGGACAGCCTCAACAATCCTGCTATTGTGATATTCAGCGACTCTTCCTGAGTTGTAAGCCTTAGTGCTTTCTGTCCTAGCAATCGTGTTGAGTCTATTCTTAGTAAACTTCTCTAGCTTTTCACTCTCAGCTAGTAGCTTAGGAATATCTCTGACATTAATACCTTTCTCAAGGTACTCTCTGACCTTGCCTTGGACTTCATTCAGAACGTCTTGCTCGAATACCATAGTTAAATAGATTGCATAGCTCTCATACCAAGATAATGCTTCTTCTGGAATCTGCTCTTCAATAGATGAAACTTCAATTTGTGGATCATCTTCTGCATATCCTTCAAAGAAACTAGCCTGTTTCTGAATCTCTTCTCCTGCATCGTTCATTCCAGCTAGGAATGTTTTGTAAAAGAAGTATTCAAATATTTTCTTAGTGTTTTCGTTCCATTTCCTATAGTTCTTGTCTGTAGGGGAATTTATCAGATTATTCAGATAATTTGGATCCAAAACATGCCTTAGCATTAGATCGACAAACTCATTCTCATTGCCATCCAAAGTAGTGAGAGCCTTGTTGACATCAACAAAGCCCTCTCTGAATCTTAATTTGTCACTCTGGCTCTCTGAATGGCTTCCTACTTTTCCTTATCATCAGGTTTGCCCCTGCCACTGCTGTTGTAAGGGTGTGAGCCTGAGTCAGTAGTGCCATTAGAAGTAGGGTTGCCCTTGCCTTCTTTATCGTCTTCCTCTGATTCTTCCTCTTCCTGATCTAGCTTCTCATTGCTCTTCTTAGCGCTATCAAGTGCCACCTTCTTCTGCTCAAGCTCAATGTCTTTCTCTTCTTTGACATAGTCCTTAAGTTCTTGGCTGGCTTGTGGTAGCCCTAGCTCGTCACGAATCCAGTCAGAGTCTAATTCTGGGTCTAAAATCTGAGCATTGACTAGCTTAAAGAATATATCAGATAGTGTATTCTTATCTTTCTCCATTAGAGGTCTGAATTTGATTTTTGGATAGACAGCTTGTTTGCCAAAGTTTAAGTCAATCAGCCTCTTAACTACTTTCTCATTGATTGCATTTTCTAGGTCTGTTTGGATCGACTGCAACCTAAACAAGAAAATATTGAAGTGCTGTTCTGAGAGACTATAAGAGCCTGCCTGTCCAGAGTCATTGCCCAGTAGCAATGATGGGATCATCAGACCTCTTAGCATCATCTTATTGTGGTGATTGATATAATCTAGGAATGGCATTGTCCTAGAGCTATCAAGTACCCCTATTTCATCTGCCCCAGAGATTGCTAGGCTGTTCCTGCTCATAACTTGGTCTAGGATATTCTGTAGCTTTCCTACCTCATTTGAGTTCTTGGCTTTTCCATAGATCAAGGGTGTCCCTACTCGCTCAAGAGCGATATTAGAGAATTTAATGACCTTATCTTTAATAAACCAATGCTTATAGACAGCCTGTAGATCAGAGTTGCCATAAGGATTCTGAAACTCTCCACTGTGAACATAGTGAATAGCCTTTTCCTTTGGAATCTTAATCTTTCTGTCGCCTATCTCTTGGACAATGTTGATTACATCACCATAATCATTGACCTCAAAGCTGATATTAGCTGGGTTAATGACTTTCATTTTCTTAAGACCTAGTTTTCCTTTAAACTCACCCTCTTTGATTCTCTGATAAACTGGCTCAGTTACACTAAAGCCAGCCCAGATAGCTGTGAGCATTTCTTCTAGGGTCTTGTCTAAGTGGTGATCCATGTTATTGAATACTTCAATAAGAAAATCGACCTTCTCTTTATTCTCTTCTTTTCGTTCCATTTCTCTGTCCTCGAATTTAAAATCATATCCTTTAGCAAGGATAGGTAGCTTCAAGGACTCAATACCTGCTTTCACTGTACTGTCAGTAGAGCGCATCTTATTGTATGTCTCAATGCCTATCATATCTGGGTTAGTGTCTGTACCATTGGCATAGTCTTCCCAAGCATTGAGCTTATAGAGGCTCAGTTCGCCCATCAATTCGTCTTCATTTAATTCTTTGGGCTGTTTTCCATTTATTCTTTCTTTAAAATAATTCACGACTCCCATTTATTATCACCCTCTGCTATAGTTCAGCATAGTAGGGGCAGGAAGCTAACAACTATAGTTCATGTATGTATGAGCGCATAAAAAAAGAGAGCCAGTTAAGGCTCTCTGCTACTTATTCATCTATACCCATTGCCCTGTCTAGCTCTAAGAAGAAGGATACTTCACCCATGAATCCATCGTTATAAGATGTGATTGCATCTATCACCATATCCTCTTTATCTCCTAAGTCCAAAATGTCAATGATATGGTTGAATGGTAGTACATCATCAAAGAACATATCAAAGTCCATTCCTAACTTCTTAACCTGTTTTCTCTTCTTATCTAGCACCTTGTCCATTTCTAGGCAAGCTAGGATGAAGTCTCTTTCACGATCTGTTACCTGTAGGTGATCCATTTGAGAGTTTATTTCTAGTAGCTCTGCTGTCATTTTTATCATTTATTATCTACCCCTTACCATTCAACTAAGTTTTCGTCATCAATTATGTTCTCATGACATACACATTCATCTGCTGGCTCTCCACAGTCAATACACTCTTCTGGGTCGATCAGCTTCATTTCTTCTTCACCTCTTGAATGCTTAGCTTGACCTCGAATTGCCTTTCAGAATCGCCCAAGAGAAAACCAAACTTCTCTAGCTCTTCTGCAATCTCTTTGCCTGTATATTTATCATTGATCCCAAAGTGCATACCCTTTGGCTCTGGGGCAGGGGCTATTTTCGCTTCATGTAAATACTCTGGGTTAATACCTCTGTTAATAGCAGGGGCATCAAGTTGACTCTTCCCAGCCTGAGTCTTAATAGATACCTCTTTGCTTGTTTCTTTCTTGTCGCTTCTAGGCTTTCTGTTCTGAGTTTTGATCCCTAGTTGATCTAGCAACTTGTAATACTTATAAGTATCAATTTCCCAAGCCTCTTGGACTTCCTTTGCAGTAAATAACTTTCTGTAGTCTTTCATTGTTTGCTTCTGCTCGATTTCTGGAAGCTCTTGAAACTCTTGAAAAGTCTTTAAGATCGTTCCTGTTGCAGTAGCCATCTGGTCAACATCCTTTCAGTTTTTATTTAGTGCCAAAGTCCTCATTGACTCAATGTTAAGGTTTCTAATAATAGAGTGCAATGAAAACTCTTTCCAGTCGCTTGAATCCCCTTTCTTTTAAGGTACTTCCTACTCTAAACTATCTTATACTCAGTGTCAACAATAGAATAAAAAAAGAGTGGAAAAATCCACTCAATTAAAAGCTGTTGCCAAATCCACCTAAGCCCATCATGCCTAGCAAGTCATTCTCTGGGGTAAATTCTCTAGTTTCACCCTCAGTGTAGTCCACTTTCTGAGAGCCTATCTGATATGCAATGTGAGCATAGTTTAGGCTGTGAAGGGCATCATCATTTTTAGAGTTAGGCTTGATTACTTTGGTGTAACCTGTTCGACCAGAGCTAGGGGCTACTGGCTCAGCTTCTACACAAGTATAGTGCTGAAAAATCTCTTTGAGCGCATCAGGGTTGGAATAAGGTATTTCTATCTCTTCACCTTTGAACAGATCAAAGACTTTGAAAAGCTGGTTTGACCTATCAACTGTGAGCTTCATTCCATCCTCAGACTCATTTATATCTTCTGGATTCTTAGAGCCTGCTGTGTAGTAACAGGATTGCACCATGTTTCCCCACTTCTCTTGTAGCATCTGAATTTGAGCCTGTCCAAAACCTAAGTCAGCTACAACCCCAGTCACATTGAAGTCTTCCATAAGCTGATTTATCTTCCTGATCTGGTCAGGGATATGCTTCTCTTCAAACTTCTCTACATAAACCATTTCTAGCTTATCTGTCTCTGGGTTTGGGGCAAGTATAGTCACTACAGTAAATGCAGACTGACCACCACCCCAGTCAATCCCCATATAGGCTTCCCTAGTGATAGGAAGTTTTCTATAAAGGCTGGTAGCATATTTCAAGTTTGGCTCAATGTCTGACCATTGCAGAGGCTTGGCTAGTCCTGAGTAAAATTCACCCTTAACCTCGTTAATAAACTTCTGCTCAGAATAAGTCTGTCTCTTGTACTCAATTTCTTGGTCAGTGATCCAAGGCATCATTTCTTGTGACATATGATAGCCTCTGAAAAGACACTTAGATGGATCTTTCTGTGGAATCCATTCTTTCTTCTCAGTGTCCCAGTACCTTTGATCTGAAAGTTCCCAGTATTGCTCATATAGAGAGCCAGTATTCTTAGGTGTCCCTGTGATTAGAACCTTTCCCCTAAGTGTCGTAATCTCTCCATTAATCTCTACATCAGTAGTGATCTCTGAGTGGGATAGAGTCTCTAAAAGAGTCGCTATTCCTTCCTCTTCCATATCTTGAAACTCGTCAAAGTAAAGGTAGTCTGCTGTAATACCCCTCAAGCTGTCAGCCTCGCCATAGGTAGAGCCAAAGTACATCTGGTGGTGGTTATGGAAGGTCATGTGCTTGGTACTGTCCTTGTCCAAGCTGTTCATGAGGACTCCATTACCCTTGGATTGTTTCAGTCCAGCTCTCAACCTGTCATTCGAGAACCTGTAGGTTTGGTCTAACCTTGGGCTGGCATAAACCTGAGTAACATGAGGAACAGTGAAAGCCTTGTGAAGCATATTCCTTACTACTGTTTCTGTTTTCTCAACCTGTCTGGAAGAGAGAATGATTTTTCGTGGGTGTGGGTCACGATAAATATCTTCAAGATGCCTTCTGTCCTCTTTGGGATCGTCAGGATCATAGAATTTGAAGTCTTTACCTTTAACTGTACCAAAGGTTTCAGTAAAGTTTACTGGGTCTTTAAGGACTTCAACTTGCTCTTTATTAAATTCCAATTAGTTGTCACCCATAAGACCAGAAAGTAATTGTGCAAGGTCTTGCTTGGTTTCCTCCTGACTCTTCTGTTGCATCTTGAATTTCCTTGTTAGACCTAACTCCTGCATGAATTTGAGGAATTTCTGGTCATGGTCGATCATGACACCCTTTTCATCACCCACACTTCCATTTTCGTACTCGTATTTCTCTTTTCGCATTGACTTAATATAGTTTCTCAAGGCACGATCCAGCATGTATTGATCTTCAAGGTCAAGATCATGCTTTTCAGTGTAATATTCCATTGTCTTCTCGTACCATTCCATTTCTTCTTCATCCATGAATCTCTTAGCATATAGACCATGTTTTAAAGCATTCATACTAACCTTCTCCTTGCCTTCATTCGTCTTAGCCCCTGTGGATTTACCACCATGAAAACGACACTTTGTATTGCCACTGACAGCCCAGTTTTTACACTGTTCACCTGTCTGTTTTGACTTGGCAGTACACTGCTGGTTTCCATTCTTGGCTTTCACGATCTTAGGCTGAAATTTTTCTACTGCATCTGTACTTTTGTCCATTTAGACACCCTCATCTATAGTTCAGTACAGTAGGTAAGAAGGCATAAAAAAGAGCCTCCCATAAGGGAAGCTCAGTCTTATTTCCAATAGTCTCTGAATACTGGGTAAACATCTTTGTGATCTGGTGAAATGTGTTTGAATCCACCATCGAATTGTGCAATATCCCCATAAGTATCATACAAGAAAATGTAGCTGTTTGGCTTGAAGTCTGCTCTCTCTCTTAGATTCTCAACAACATTCTCCACACAGTTTGTCAGGGAAACATCACCATCCAAGTCCAAAATATGCAGGGTATTGCTCACAGAATCATAAAAGAAATCAACCTCGCAAGTATAACTGTTAAAACCACTTGAAATCTTAAAGCTCACAGTCTCTCACACTCCATTGTATTTATTTTTAAGAGCCTCTGAGGGCTATAGCCCTTGATAGGACTAAGACCTCTCAGAATGGCTCTATTTAGCTCTGTCATAAATTTAAAGTTTACCGAATACACTTTGCTAAGGCTGGCAAGTACACATCAGCATAAGAGCCAGCCTTTGCTACAATTTATACATAAAAGTTGGGGCAGGGGGTTAATCTTCTTTGAAAATCAGCTTGTAGTCAGTCTCACCAAAGTCCAACTCATTCTCAAGCGCATTGATCTGGTCGATAGCCTCATCTGATAGATCGTTCTGGTCAATCTCTGCAATGTTGACCTCATATTGTGCCTTGATTCTTCCACCAAACATTCTAAGAAGTTCATCCCCAAACTCTATAGAAGTGACCACACTTACCATATCAGTCCCCATGAATGTTCTGAAATCCTTGACTACTGCCCCATGTGTATTCTTGAAGTTAGTGAGTGTCAGGATGCCTGTGGCGAAGATATTAATGTCACAGTCTGCAACAATCGTGTATTTGAATCCTTTTTTAATTTCCATTATATTTTCTCTCCTTTTAAGGTGCAATATTACACTTTCATCCCTACAAGATTAAACTATAGTAGTGGGTAGGGGAAAATTGCTTTCTTTTTTTAGATTTTTTCTTTCCATAAAGGGGTTAAAAGATTTTGACTTATTACTTACTTATTACTTGGGCGTTAGCCCAGCCTGTAAAGGCTGTGTAATCACTACACTTGTTTTATATTACTGGGAAGGCATTGCGCCTTCCCTATTTTTATGTCTTACTGCTCTCCTACAGCTATGCTAAATACATTATAGAAGAAGTCTATCTCTTTGTCAGTTAGCCCTCTCATTTCTGTTGGATCATCTTCATCATTCTTAAGTAGCAATGTAATGCCAGCATGACCAAAGGAATTAATATCCTTGCCTTTCAACATTCCTTCTTCATCTGTAAGCATGAGGTAAGGAAAATCACTAGCTGGGGCAGGGGCAAGCTCGATGAGTCCACCAACAGCCTCCTGTAAGCTCTCCAAGCTACCATCCAATTCTACTACACTAATTGCATCCATCCCTTGATGCAGTGGTCTGATCTCGATTACTTTCACAGTAACCATCCTTTCAGTAAGTTGTTTGCCCTCTCTCAAGGACTAACTCAACTATACAGTCTCTTATACTGAATGTCAACATTTAATCTTAATGATTATTTGTTTAACCCTGCCTGCCCCCTTTGCCCTTGTGTCTTCCTATCTATATGGAGGCAGTAAGCCAGCTTATAAAGCTGTGTCATGACTTATAACCAATTAGGGTTGAAAAATGATAAAATAAAAAAATCGAGATAGGGGTTACATTCTAGGATCGACTTAGCAGATCAAGTAGGGTGTCACTTTAGCAGGGTAAAGAAGGGGTTGGAAAATCTCAAAAATGAAAGATGAGGGACAGCCATAGCCAATTGTCTGACTATTAATAATATTAAGGATAGCGCCAATATTGGGAATTTTCTGAATATTATTATCTGTAGAAACCCCATTGACTCAGTCCAGACTTATATGATATGAGAAAACAGTATTTTGTTTACTATCTCCACAGTAAATAAACAAACAATTATTCTAGTCATTTATATATCAATACTCTATCTAATATTGTGATATATTCCTGCTAATATTGTGCCAGTCTGTCCAGTACGATCTTCATGAGCTTTGATTATGATATTATTGATTGCTCTGTTCTGGTGTCTGTGTGAAGTCTCATATAAGTCCCATATATAACCCCCATATATAACCCCCTTATATAAGCACCCTCATATACAGGGCTACATATAAGCCCTCTGAGAGCCTTCTATATGGCTACCCTATATAAAGCCCCTATATATACCCTTCTCTACTGAGAAGCCCTTCCCTGTCCTTCTGTATGAGGTAAACATGGCACAGCCCTAGATGGGCTGGGCAAAGTCTTGCCCTCTGGGTAGGCATAAAGGATAATAGGGCAAGTGTCTGGGGCAGGGGTTCAACTGGCAAGGGGTAAACCTGCAACCCAGTGGGCTGGGTACGCTCTGGCGCTCTCCTGTGGCTCTCATGGGTCTGGATTCTACTGGCTGGCTTATATGGATCGCTCTAGCTTGGCTGGCTGGTTGATCTGGTCAAAAATCGTTTTCTGAATTTTCTGACAATTTAAAAAATGGATATTTCGCCAGATCACTGGACACAAAAAAGAACCTGACTAGCTTTTACACTAATCAGGCTCTTGGCTTAGAATGTAGCTCTTATACGATCTATAACCCTGCTCATACATTTCTAGTATGTATGGGCTGGCTTGGAAAGTCGCTTTTCTGGGTCGCTCTCTCTTGAGCTTTATATACTTGCCAGTGAACAGATGGCGCTTGGCATAATGTAAAAAGTCTGAGCCATCAGCAGGACTCAGACAGTATTGGCGCTCATGGGTGTCTGTGTCGATCCATTGCAGGAACATCAAAGCACCCCCTTTAATTCATCCAGTAGCTTGGCTCTCAACTCTTCAAGCTCTGCAACCTCTTCTGGGCTGTAGCGCTCTGCCTCTTCAATCCAGTCCAAGACCTCCAAAAGATGAGAGAGCTTAGACTGCAATGAGAATGACATGAGACCAGGGTACAAGAGAAGCTCTTCTATTTTATTCCTCAATGACATAACCACACCCCCTACCATGAAATATAACGCTGTCTGCCTTGTCCATAATGTTGCCAGTCTCTTTGCAGGTGAATTTGGGGCAGGTGTATGGGTTAATCTTTACTGGTGTATGTTCGTCAAGCTCTGCCTGTACTGAGTTGCCCATATAATAGCCCCTGACCACTGCATAAACACGCTTTCTATTCTCTGCTAGAATTTTGCTCAAAGCGTTCTCATTCACATGGAAAGAAGCGCCCTCAAGTTTGACCTCTGAACTGTAAGCCACTACCTTGCCTTTATCTGGGCTGTTCTTGTCCAGTGACTTGATGGAGAAGCCACCTTTATGCAGATTGTAATAAACCTCTACTCTTTCCCCTTGTTGCAAGCTCTTGCCCTCTCTGATCGTAAACATATATAAAAACTCCTTTTAATTTAGTATGTAAAGGGGCTGTAAGCCAGCCCCATGCCTTTTTATGCTGTAATCATGGAATGATATAGGAAGACTAGCGCCCCAGCGAACAGAGCGATATAAGCCCAGTCTAACTTGTCAAGACTAGCAAAGTACCTGAACATAAACTTCGCCCTCCAATTCAAAGAAAGTGCCTTCAATGTCCATATCTCTGCCCAGCGCATCGAAATTAAAGTATCTGCTGGCAAGCTCGCCCATTTCGTCAAGTTGTCCAGTCTCTTCCATGTATTGGTGTGCTACATCGCCCATATCTTTGCAATCGTGATAAACTATCAAGTCATCTTCTGCAATGTTTACAGCTTCTTCTATTTCTTGAGCGATCCCCAAGCTCATAATCTCTGTCACTGCCTCTGCTTGAATCTCATCCAAGCTGTCTAGCTGTTCTACAACCTCATTCAATTCTTCAATGCTGGCATACTCTCCAAAATTGAAGTCTGCCAAAAGTCCCTCATAGTCGCCAATGAAAAACTCTTCGTACTCTGCATCTAAGCCAATTTCTTGAGCGATAATATCCATACTTAGTGGAAAGTCAAACCATTCCCCTACAAGCTCGCCCTCGTTATACTTGCCTAAGTTGCCTATCCATACCATGTTTTCTGCTGTTGCTGTTGTCATACTGTGAACATCCTTTCACCTTGATTTTGTGGTTTTTTTGGTCTTGAGCCTTTTACCGAACCTGCTCAGGTTTCTTTGTCTGGTCAATGTTTCTGCCCTCTCTCTTGAGGACTAAACCCAATTTATCATGGCTTTATATTCAGTGTCAATGATTTATATAAAAAATTCTAACTTTCTCATCCATTCTTCTACTTGAGTATGTTCTGGATCGAGTTGCCAGCAGTGATTACCAGCAGTTAAAAACTCCATCCCATCTTCTTTTTCTAGCTGTTCAGCTTCTTCCATGCTGTAGAAGTGTCCAGTTTCTTCTCTGGCTTCAAGGTAGTCCACTACCTCATCAAGTGCCTGCTGTGGGTCTCTGGTGCTTACATAGTAGAACTCTCTGTCATAGTTGAAGATCGAAACCCTCATCAATTCAGAGCCTTCTTGTTCTCCAATGAAAATATGCTTGTTCTCTAGGTCGAGAACTTGGCTTTCTACTGCCATGCTCAAAACTCCTTTTAAATTGTATTGGCTGGGCTTTCTAGTCCATTCCCAACTCAAGCCCCTTGATGGGCTGTCCCCTTGAGGACTGACTCCACTATAAACCCTTTTTATATCTAGTGTCAACAAAATATATAAATTTATAATGATTTTTTGGGCTGTGTCGAGTTTCTTCCATATAAGGGACTTTAAAAAATCCTGATTATTGTATTTCGATCCTCATTTTGAAAAACGCTTATTTTTTAACTGGCAAGAAAAACACCCCAGTTTTGAAAGCTAATAGGAAAATGGTCTCATTTTAAATTTTATCCAAATGTTACTTTGAAAAATTAAATCATATGTGATACTAGGATTACAGCGAACAAGCCAGCGATCCTAAATATCACACAGGTCTGGACTTAGTCAATATCGAATTTAATTGTGTATATTCTGGACACAATTCTGAATTTCATAATATTCAGACAATTCATATAATTCAGACTAGATGATTTGCTTGACAGCTAGGATGCTCACGCATTATAGGCTTGCTCTCACATTTTTTGAAAATCTCTCACATTTTTTGAAATGCTCTCACATTTTTTGAAGTTTGATGCAGAGTTTTTCTGGAATGATCCAGAGAGAAAGCTAGGCTATTCTTGTATATATTCCTGATCGAATATGGAATATAATATGGTCTATATCCCTCTATTTTTGCCACTCAGTTTTCTGGGTGGTCTTTTTTATGTTCCCCAGATCAAACCTGTAGAAAATCCATTTAACCTTCTGCCCCATTTTTCTATAGAATCTCTGCATGATCCCACAAGAAAATCAGTAGAAAATCCCTGTAGAATCCTAGAGAAAATCAGGTGAAAATCCTAGAGCATTTTTAGACAGGATCACACTGAATTTCTGTAGAAAACTCAGCTAAAACTCAGCAGAAAATCCTATAAAATCCTATGTAGAAAACTCAGTAAAATCTCATCAAAATCTCTACAAAAACCTGTAGAAAACTGTATGAAAAACTCGTTAAAATCCTGCCAAATACTCATGAAAGGGTGGGCTTAAGGGTAGGCTAGGGTATGCAGAAGGGTGAGCCATAGGGTGAGCTAGGGTAGGCATATAAAAAGAGAGCAGGGTTAGCACCTACTCTCTAAGGGTCAGCCTATCTTAGTTCCTTTATCCCTATGCTCTGATCTCATAGCGTACATGAATTTCATTAGCTGAGGGTCAGGATATAATAGAAAGTCACCACATTTCTTAGCGTTCCCCATATCAAGGGGCAGATCAAGGTGTCCAGTGAAGTCTCTACCCTTACCTCTTGTGGCTTTACTTTCTCTGTGCTGTCGTGATTTCTTGGTGTCGATAAAGATATGAACATAAAACTCTAAGCCAGTCTCATGATCCTGTACTGTAGCATCTACACCTTTTCGCCAGTCTGTCTCATCATCATATAATACTGAGAATCCATAAGGCTCATAAAGCTCTTCCATCCTCTTGATGCAATGTTCTTCTCTCACCATAGATTTATAAGCTCTCTTTGCTCTGGCTTGTAGCCCTACCTTATACCTCTGATAGTCCATGCCCACCTTGCTAACCTCGAATAAGGGCAAGGTCTTTTGTACGAACAGATCAGTGAATTGCTCTTCTGTTGGTATGCTATAGGGATTCTCTTCTCTCAACTCTCCATATGCGCTTATGCCTCTTGATACTCCTTTCCCAAACTCAGTGGGTGGAAAAGAAAAGCTAATATTCTTTAAGGAATAGTGCATGATCTGGTTTTCTATACTCTTCGTGTCTAAGCTCATCCTACCTCTCCTGTGTTGTGTAATCTTAAAGATGACAGGAGGACTAAAAAAAATAGCCCTACATGTCTAATATTTCATCAAGCTCTTTGATGCTTCGACCTGACTCATTGCTCACTAGCCAAGGTGCTTCTTTCTCATCATGTTCCCACTGTTCCTTGATTAGCTCTTTGGTTTCTTCCCTCACTAGCTCAAGTGGTGGTAGGTTTTCAAGTTCCCTCATCCTGTTCACTAATTGCTCAGTTTCCATGAGCTTGTCGAATAAATATTTCCTAGCTTCAACTGTGATCGTTCCTTGATCTAGTCTATGCTCTCCTGTGTGCTTGTCCTTCATAATGTTGCCATTACGCTTGTGACCAGACTTAGTAATGAGCTTAACATCAGCCATGATTGCTTCCCACTTCCTAAGCTGTGTGCCTCGCTCTTTCTTGGTCATTCCCTCTGGTCGTTTAGGGATATAATCACCAAAGACCATAAGCTGTAGCTTTCTCCACTCAGCTAGGGGTTGCATCCACTCATAAGTCTCACTCATTTTCTCAGTGGACTGGTCTTTCATGACAACTGGACAAGTCCAGCATCCAAACCTTGCCCCACATGCTTCAACTGTGTTTTTCTCTACCCCTTTAGGGTTGGAGAATCCACATTCACCTGTAGCATCCTTGTATAAAGTCCTGACTTCAACTGAGCTAGACCATCCAAGTCCATTGAGTGTAAGGTATGCCCAAACATCTTCCACACTCCAATTCGCTATAGGCATGAATGTTGTGATCGTGCTTATCTGAGCGTGTTCACCCATCCTAGCGTTAAACTCATCATCAGCAGACCATTTTTCCATAGACTCTCTTCTGGTCTGGGACTCATCAAGTCTTGTACCTACTAGCATATGAGAAGGCTGGATTTCTTTAAGCCTTTCATTCTGTGGGAATAGCTTAAGTCGCTGGGTACACCATCTACCCCTACCTATGCGCTGGGGCAGGAAGTAACCTCTACCCATTACAAGATAAAAGAAGTCGTGTTCTTCCTTCCTAAACACTAGATCAGCTTGGATAGGAAGCTCTTTCTTCTCTGCATAGTCATTCAAGAGAGAAACCTGATTGTGCATATATGCTTCAAGGTTTGGGTTTTCCATCTTAGTGTCACTCATGACAGCATAGACTTCCCTGTGCCTTCTTTCTGGTGGCAAGCTCTCAAGAAATTCAACGATCAGCCCTAATACTGTGGTGCTGTCCTTACCTCCTGACCAAGCAACTGCCCAAGGTCTATCATCTGTCTCATCAAAATAAAGCCTGTGCAAGTGTGCCATAGCCTCTGCCTTAAGCACCTTCCAGTCTTTCTTTTCCTCAACTAAGCTCATCTAATCTCTCCTATTATTTAATAATTTCATTAAGCTCTGTTTGATCTGCTCTGACTCATCAACTCGTTTCTGCTGTTTCTTCTTTTTCTTTTTAAAAGGTCGCTTCATAATAAAACCCCCCTTATACACAAAGAAGGACTACCTTCACTAGCCAATTAATAGCTGTGAAAATAGCCCTTAGTCTTTGTTCCATGCCAGCGTATGTCCTGCCCCATTACATCTGACTCACATGGTAGGGTTTTACTGAACCTTAAATAGTTAGCTCAACCCCTTTTGAAAGCCTCTTTTTATGCTCTCATCCTCTATAGTTCAAGGGTGTAGGGAAAATAGGGGCTATGAAGCAAATTTTTTCACTAATTTCTCCATCTTTTTAAGGGCTGTGTTTTTAATGTCCCTGACAGTGGTGAAATGCACCCCTAATTCTTTGCCAGCTTCTCGCAAGGTGTATTCTTTATTCACTATCATTTCAAGAACATTTTTGTGCTTGTCTGAAAGGCTATTCCATGCCACTCTTACTGCAAGCTCTTTATTAGAGCTAGTCTTGGCTTCTTCTAATAGCTTAGAGTCAATATCTTTCTGAAACTGTTGACCTTCTGCCATCACATCAGTGTATAGAGCCTTTGAAATTGCCCCACCATGTTCATCCCTATTCTCATCTAGCAAGTCCTCAAAGCTCTCAGTGGCTTTAATTGCATCATCAAACTTTGAATTGTCTCTCAAATAATTAAAGATGCCATACTGTAGCTTGCTCTTGATGAAGTGTGGGAAGTATGTGCCATTGTCAGGATCAAACTTATGCAAAGCCTCAAAGAATTGCACCCTAGCCTCACCTTCTAGCTCATCCCAGCCCACTTTATCTACAGTGGAATCCCATACACCTAAATCAACTTTGATTTTCTTAGGGTTTAAGATAGTAGATTTAATGAATGCCTCATGCTTGTTGTAAAGCTCGTCTGCTTTTTCCCATCCTTCTAACTGCTCGTCTGGATCATCAGACTGCATGAGATTGACTGCTTGAACAGCCAACCCATGAGCCTCCTGTGGTGAAATGTCACCATCTTTCTGACCTCGCCTCTCTCTGCTCATCTATGCTCTACTCTCCTGTAAATCTGTCTTGCTGTCACTTGTAATCTTTTAGATTACAGTGGGATAAAAAAATATTACTTGTTAGCACCAAGGATATTACCAAACTCTGCAATGCCATCTGTACCTACAGTAGAGAATAGCAAGTCAAGTACAGGTTTAACCTCTGGGTGGTTTTCAATATCTTCCTCAAGCTCTGCCTGCAAGTGTACTGTCTCAGCTAACTGCTCAGTAAGCTCATTGGCTTCTTCCTGCATCTTCGTGATCTGGTCAATCTTCTCATCACGCTCTGCCCTCATTGTTTGCTCAATTTCCTTGCATACTGCTTGAAATTCATCCAAGCTCTGAACATCTTTCATCTTTTGGGATAGCTGTAGTTTCTTTAGAGTGTCGTTAGTCATTATATCTCTTCCACCTTTGTTTTAGTAATGTTGTATTTTGTCCAGCCTTTGCGATCAGTCCATACCCAGAATTGACAGTGTAGCCAACTTGGTTTCCTGCCCCATTTCTTGAGCCATTCTTGGATGCCTTCAATCTCATGCCTGTAAGCAGAATAATAAGCCTTTCGCTTTGTCCTTTTTAACTGGATCAAGAACGTTCCTTCTCTAGTCACTGCTGTTACATCAAACATACCCTTGGATGATGGGCTTCTGGTAGCCCAGCTAGGGTCTATTTCATCAAATGATTTAACACATCTGTATTCTGTCTGATAGCCTCGCTTGTAATTCCTATTGCCCTTACCCATTTTCCTTTCCACCAAAGAATTGGCTTAACTGTGGATCAAATTGTGGGTAGTAATTAGGGTTTGATGGGACAGTGAAGTTTGGTGCTGTAATCTGTCCATCCTTGACAGTTATTTTTTCTGGTGCTTCTAGTTCTGTATCCTTCATACCACGCTTTCTTAACACTGCTAAAGTCAAGAGAGCGTACCCTGCAATATCTTTGAAAGTATCTTCTGTACTCTCATCATCCACTTGTGGGGCAAGGTTATTGATAACCAAGCTCTCCAAGCGATCTGTCTTTTCCATCTGTCGAATGACAGCATAATCAAGACCAATGCGATCAAATAACTTCTCAAAGCTATTTCCATAATCATGATTCTTCTTCTGGATTGTCTCAACTAATTCTCTGCTAATCTCTTCTAAGTGCCTGTCTAAGCTCAAAATCTCACTCTCCAAATGCCACAAAATAAAGGGCGATTAATGCAACTAAAATCCAAACAGTCATTAGCTGTTCACTGCCATTGCAATAATAATAATCAGAAATGGTAGTAATGCTACAAATTCCATTAGTTATCAGCGCCTCCACCTTCAATAGTGTTGTATTGATAGCCTCTGCCCCAGTTTTCTGCCATCTTACCAGCTACAGCCTTATCAATATCAATATCGAACATTGCACCATAATTCATGGTACGAATGATAATGTCAGCTACCTCATCAGCGATTGCTTCTTTGTTCTCAAAGCCTTGTTTCTTGACCACATCTGCAAGCTCTGAAACCTCAGTATGAACAAGGGCTGTCTTCTTCCAGAAGTCGCCTGTACCAAAGCCTTTCTGTTTTAACAGATCAGTAACGTCTTGTTGTAAGTCTTTAATATCCATTACTTGCCTCGCTCTGGACTAAACTTATCAAGCTCTTTAATAAGCTCATGGTTTTCTTCGATAGCAAACTCTCTTTCAGATTGATAAGATAGCTCTTCTTCATATTGTGCTTCTAGCTTCTGAATGTTCTTGTTGATCTTGTCTAAGTCTTGGTAGCCCTTAGTCATATCATTGTTCAATTCAGCGTTCGCTTTCTCTACTTCCTGCTTAGCCTTTGTGAAGAAGCTAAGTGCCTTCTCTACTCTCTGCTCTGCTCGTTTTAACATTCTATTCTACAACCTCCACTTTAACTTGAATTGATTCTTTCTCCATGCCATCTTCAATCATGCCTAGCTTGGTGTCAGCTTCCATCTGTTTGATGCGCTTGTCTTGCTCTTCTGGTGTCATGGAATACCAATAGTCCTTGTCTTCCTGAGTCTGTGGGATGACTCCCATAATTCCTACTTTCAGCTTCATCAGCCCAACTCCTTCAATATCTCGTCTTTCTCATCACCTAAGCAAAGCGATCTGAAAGGACAAAACTTGCAAGTGTCAGAAAGCTCTCTCTCAGGTGGATCTTCATAAGTCCTGACCTCTTCTAAATATTCAGCTTGGGGCAGTATCTCAGTTTCAACTAAGTCCTCATCATACTCAACCTTTACCTCATATAGTGGTGAAGTATTGTCTTTCAAATGTGGCTTGCCTTGTGCCTCGAATATCTCAGAAGGGATAGGAGATTTATTTATAAAAAGGACATACGCTGTGTCTAAGTCCTTGTACTTCCTTGGGTGCATCTGCTTGAGCATATACATGTAAAGATTAGTCTGCCATATATAATCATCTGGAAGACCATGTTTCTTGACCTGCTTAAACTTACTAGCACCTGTGGTCTTGAAGTCAATAACATAGGGTGTGCCATCTTGCATTGTAACAACTAGGTCACTGTGTCCCCCAGTGTTAAATTCTTCTTCTCTTACTACCTTTTCAATGTGAGCCTCTTTAAACTCTTCAATCCTCTCAGTTACTTCTCCAAGAAACTCATGAAGAGCGTGTCCCTGTTCCCAAATACTAACCATAGAAAGAGAAGGAAGGTCTGAATAATCGTAGCCATTAATGTTGTACCAAAATTGCCTAGCACACTGAGTCATTTCACTGGGATGGTTGTGATCTGTGGAACGTTCAGCGCTACTTTCCAGACTCTTCTTCATCATTTCTCTTTCAAATAGTTCTTTAATCATTGAGGGTTAAATCCTCGCCATAAAAAATGCCAGCACCCTTTGACTTGTTGTCAAACAAAACTTCGTAAATGTAAGTGCCTGCCTTCGTCTGGGTAACATTCTGGACTGTCCCTTTCTGACCTTCTAGGCTCTTGATGTAATGCTCATCCTCTACAGTAGGTTGGTAAGATAGGGACTCAACCTTTGCAACCTTAACCTCATCCCAGCGCTTGAATTTCTTCTCTGGTCGCTCGATCATCATTTCAAAAATATCAGTTTGTCCTTCAATCTGTTCTATCATTTTCATCTGCCCCACTTTCCTGCTGTACTCCATGCCTTTCAGCGATTTCTTCAAATACTTTCTCAGAACCAGCTTTCATGAAGAACATGGCGCTTAGCTTTGTTTCATTATCAAGGTCAGTGTTTTCAAGGATTTCATTGATAGCCATTTCAGCGATCTTTCTTCCCTCTTCATTTTCTGCCAATACACTGCTTACTGGAATATCATAGTTACTCGTTTGTAAGATCATCTGACTCATTTTGCTTCATTCCTTTCTCTTGTCATTCGTAGTGAGCGACCTGCAAATGTTGCCCACTCTTGCTTACTCATAAAGAAATTCACTTCTGCTTTAAGACCATTCTTGGAAAGAATAGTAATGAGCATCTGGTCGCCCATTTCCCTTACTTGGAGGTTGCCTTCTTTCTTGTTAATTTCTACAAATTCAGTAGTATTGACACTCATATTGACACCCTTTCTAAACAATGAAATGGGGCAGGATTTCTAGCCCCTGCCCTAACTTTCTTACTATAGTGTATCATGTAATCTTAAAGATTACAATAGGTCTGTAATAGATTTCAAGACGATTTCTTTATCCTCTTCATTCTCCACAAAATCAAACTGATCTATATTCACCCATACTATATCAGAGTGTCTATAATCTCTTGCCCAGTCATTGTAGTTAGCGTGAAGAGTCTTGAAATACTCATAAAGCTCTGGGTTGTCTTCTGTGTTCTCAAAGTCCCTACCTCTCTTATTGATGCGCCTTAGTACCTCATCGAATGAGCCATATAGGTAAATCATCAAGTCTGGGCTTTTCTTTGGTAGCTCTTCAAGCTCTTGCATCATATTGTCTAGTAAGTCCAGATAGAGATTATAAGAAACCTCATCCATGTTGCCCATTTCATAGTTGATCTTGGTAAACAGAGCATCTTCATATATGCTTCGATCCAGCACATTGTCTCTATGAGTCAGAGCTTTCTTGATACTCTTGAATCGTTCATTTAAGAAGTGTACCTGTAGGTGGAAAGCCCAGCTCTCCTTGTCTTCATAAAACTTATCAAGAACAGGGTTATCTCCTACACTCTCATAAAATGCTTCTGATCCTAAGCGTTCTGCTAGTAGTTCTGCCAGAGAGCTTTTCCCTGTACCTATCATTCCTGATATTGTAATCACTTTATCCATCCCCTCACACCTTTTGAATTTTATCGACTATTACTTGAAACTCTCCATTTCTCTCTTCTTTCTCGCCTTCGATTATGACCATTTCGCCTTCTGTCAACTTGCCTTTGTACTTATTGAATTGATGAGGGAATAGTACACAGTCACGCTTGCCTTCTGGTGTATCAATATCTAAGAAAGCCATATCCTTACCTTTCTTAGTCCTGATCTGCTTAACCTTGCTAAGCTCTCCACCAATGGTAGCTTTATAGCCTGTCCTCACATCATCAAATGGAATGAAGCTGTATTTATCTAGTGGATGCCCTGACATATACAATCCTGTTACTTCCTTCTCCCACCTGAGCATTGTTGAGTTAGGATTGATTTCATCATCAAAGGAAACAGGGTGCTTCTCTGGCTCTCGTTCTTTCTTAGGTCTTGTTTCCATGTACTTCTTCAAGAGATCAACCCTGTCTGGGTCTGTCTCATCGAATGCACCAGCTTTGATAAGTCCAACAATAGCACCTTTCTTGACCTCAGAGCCTTTGAATACATTGCAGTCTAGGAAGTCATCAAAGTTAGCGTATGGCTTATTCTCGATCACCTGAGCAATGGCTGGGCTACCTACTCCCTTGATTGCATTGAGAGAGAAAATAATGCGCCCATCATCCTCAACAAACCTATGCTGTGATTGATTAATAAGTGGTGGCTTAACCTCGATCCCCTGTTGCTTCGCCTCATCCACATAGAAAGCGATCTTTTCTAGCTTCTTACTCTTGGTCTTCTTCTTAGATTTCCCTTTGTCAGAATGGCTCTCATCCTGCAATTCAGAGGACATAATAGAAGCCATGAATTTAATAGGCTCATGTGCCTTCAAGTAAGCTGTCTGCCAGCTAATCAAGCCATAGTCTGCTGAGTGGGATTTATTGAACAAATACCCTGCCCCTTTTTCGATCCACTGCCATAGCTCTTTTGCTAAGTCTGCATTGTATTGGTCAGTACAGCCTTCAATAAATTCATCTTTAAGCTCTGCCATCAGGTCTTCTTTCTTCTTACCCATTGCCTTCCTGAGCGTGTCTGCTCGACCTTGAGAGAAGCCACCAAACTTCCTACTAATCTGCATCATCTGTTCCTGATAGAGTAGCTGTCCATTCGTCTTCTCAAGGATAGGTCTTAAATCTTCATGGATATATTCTGGCTCAATCTCTCCATGCTCGACCTTGATATAACGCTCAACCATCGTCAAGCCATCGTCACCCTTGATGGAAAGTGGGGCAGGTCTGTAGAGTGCCAGAACGTCAATGATTTTCTTGAAGCTCTTTGGCTGTAGCTGTCTGAGTAGTTGCTTCATTCCATCAGACTCAAGCTGGAAGACACCAGAGGTATGCCCATTTCTGAGCAAGTCCAGTGTCTTTTCATCATCTAGTGGAATATCCAGTACATCAAATTCTCCCTTGTGGGTCATGATTGTTTGTGGTGTAGTCATTATTTACCCCTCTTTTCTCTGAATGAAATTGTCAACTCTTCATCTGGTTTATCAGAGGTTAGAAGAAAGCCCTCTCCATTTCCTGCAACTGTGAGCTTAAGACCTGCAAGCTCTGTAGGTTGAACAAAGCCACCATTGATCTTAGAGGCATGAGCAATTATTTTCTTGTATGCCTCAGCACCTAGAATGACTCGCTCTGCCCTGCTGTTATATTTCATTACTCGCTCATGGTAAGCATCTACAATCCTTGTCACTATCCTGTCTGCCTCGCTGGTGTAGTGAATGACCTCTTCCATAACAGTGTAGTCAATAGGTGCAAACATATCTTCATAGCTGTTCTTGTTATAGCCAAATGGCTTTATATCTGTTGGTAGCATGTGAGTGATCTTGTAAGTTTCAAACATTATGATGCCTCGCTTTCATTGATAAGGTCGCTTGTATTATTGATTACTGAAAGTGTCTTCAATCCAAGGAAGTCAAATTTGACTAGCCCTAGTGCTTCACAGGTGTCCATATCCACCATAGCCATTGGCTCATCTTCTGAGTCCCTTTGAAGTGGGATCACATCTGTCAGGTCACGATCTGAAATGATAATGGCACAAGCATGGGTAGAAGTCTGTCTCACTCGCCCTTCAAATTCCAGAGCGTACTTCTTAACCTGCTGGTACTTGTGGTCACTGTCCAGAAGCTCTTCAAGCTCTGGTACTTCCTGCATTGCATCTTTCAGAGTAATGCTTGGTGTCTCTGGGATCAGACCACTAAGTTTGTCGCCCATCATGTGACCTTGCTTCTTACCATGAAGAGCCTTGGCAACATCACGAACAACTCCCTTAGCACCAAACGTTCCAAATGTGATTACTGAGCAAACCTTGTCGTGTCCATAAGTGTCCTTCACATAATTTACTACTGCTTCCCTGTCTGCAAAGTCCACATCAATATCTGGTAGCTCGTTACGATCTGGATTTAAGAAACGCTCGAATAGGAGATCGTATTCTATAGGGTCAAGCTCTACAATTCCCATCAGGTAAGCGACTAATGAGCCACCTGCTGAGCCTCGCCCATATCCTACAATGATATTGTTATTTCTTGACCACCAAATGAAGTCTTGAACGATAAGGAAGTATTCAGAGAATCCTTTACCCATGATTACTTCAAACTCTTCCATGATCCTGTCTTTGTAAATCTGTTGCTGTTCATCAGAAAGGGCATTGATGCCTCTGTATTTCCAGCCATCCCTACAAAGTTGCTTCAAGTATTCATCTGCCCCATTCTCCATTGCCTTATATTCATCAGGAAGTGGGAAGTGAGGTAGTTTCAATGAATCGTCTATCTCATACTCTTCAACCTTGTCAGCTACCTTCTCAGTGTTATCTACAGCCTCATAAGCCTTCTCTTTAGAGATCCCAGTGAGATTGATGAGATTGTGGTAAGTCTCATTAGCACCCATATTGTAGTTGTGCTTGTAAATCTCTTCACCATTGAAGTCAGCTATCTGGGTGTAAACCATGTGAGTGAGCCTTCCTTCGCCTGACTCCATGTAGTGAGCATCAGTGGTAGCCACCAGATCAATGCCCATACCTTCATTCCACTCAGTAAAGCATTTATTTACATCCTTCTGTAGTCCATGCTCATTGGGCTGGATTTCAAGGTAGAAGTCCTCACCAAACATTTTCTTGAATTTCTTAATAACCTTCTTAGCCTTGAGGTAGTTACCTTCTGCAATCATCTGCTGTGGGTAGCCTGCAAGACAGCCAGAGAGTACAATAATTCCCTCTCCATATTCATCTAGTAAGTCCCAGTCAACTCTTGGCTTGCCATAGAAGCCTTCAAGGTGAGACTTGGAAGTAATCTTGAACAGGTTTCTAAGACCTGTGGTGTTCTTTGCTAATAGGACTAAGTGATAGTGTTTAGTCCCTTTCTCTTTCACAAAACGATCCTCAGTAAAGTAAGCCTCATTTCCAATGATGGGCTTGATACCTTCTTTCTTACACTCTTGGTAAAAATCATAAAAGTCCTGCATGTGTCCATGATCTGTCAAAGCCACTGCTGGCTGTCCAAGGTCTTTGGCTCTGGCTACAATCTCCTGTACTGTAGCGATCCCATCTAGTGAGCTTTTCTGTCCATGCTGGTGTAATTCAACCTTTGGCATGTTTCTCATCCTTCCTCTGCTAGTCTCTGCTCTCTCCCTTTATGGAATAGAAAAGGACAGCCATTAAATGACTGTCCACTTGTAAGTAAATCTCTGGGGCAGTTAAAAGGAGGTGTAAAAAGTCTGCCAAAGAGATTAAGCGCCCTCAGAAGGACTCGAACCTTCGACCCACAGCTTAGGAGGCTGTTGCTCTATCCACTGAGCTATGAGGGCATATGAAGAGGGGCAAAGCCCCTCATAATTAGCCTTCTTCTTTTGGTAGTGATAGTAGCTCTTTGATTACTAGGCTTGCTCGACCTTGACCAAACTGTTCATCTTCAAGTAGCTCTCGATCCCAGCCAAGCTCTTCAATTTCAACGCCTCGCTCTTCTTCAAGAGTAGCCATGAAGTCTTGCTGTTTCTCTGAGATTGCCTTGCTCTGCTCTGCCATGCTGTTCTCCCCCTTCGTTCAACTCTATAAATACTGTATCATGTAATCTTAAAGATTACAAGCCTTTAATTAGATTTTTCTTTACTTTCTCGTACATAGTCCTTTCACCCTTGTTGAATCCATGCTTTTCTCCTGCATTGAAACCCATATAGAAACCTAAAAGAAACAGGATCATAGTTGTAATTATAATGAACATGCTTGCATCCCACATTCAGCACATTGCTTGCAGTTTTCGACCATGTGAAACTTCTTACTGCCACATGAGCCACATTCCCACTGCTCTTCTGTCTCTTCTTCTGCCCCATCTTCTTCTCCTACTGAGAGAATCTGTTCATACCTCGATCCATCACGATAGTAGGTTACACCTTTTAAGCCTTTCTCATATGCCAACCTGTAGAGAGTATCTACTTGATCTTGTGAGTGGTCTTTAGGTGCATTGACTGTCTTGGATATAGAAGAGTCAACATATCTCTGAGCTACTGCCTGCATAGCCACATGAGCTTCTGGGCTTAACTCCATTGCACCAATGAAATACTCTGGTAGCTCTTGGTCAGGGTGTTCATCCTTCCAAGCCTTAGCAACCCCAGCGTACTGAGTAGTAGTTCCAATTCGACTCATGCGCTCGTACTTCATTGCAAAGTGTGGCTCTACACCTGTAGAGACTGAATCCTCTGGACTCAATAGGCTTGGTGTCATTGAGCCTGTTGTTCCTGTAGGTGCTACAGTTAGGATGGTCAAGTTCCTGATACCATGTAGCTTGATTCGATCTTGGATTTCTTGGGGCAGTGTTTTAACAAAGCCACTCTCAAGGTAGCGATCATCATATAATGGGAAAGCGCCCTTTTCAATGGCAAGATCAATGGAAGCATTATAGGCTGTGTCCCTAAAGAATGAGAATACATCGTCTAAGACGTTCTCAGCTTCTTCTGAGCCATATTTTAGCCTCAATGCGATTAATAGGTCATGGACACCAAGATAGCCAAGTCCTAGCCTTCTCTCGCCTTTCTGTTGCTTCTCCATATCAGAGTCAAAGTATTCTGTAGTATCAATGATATTGTCTAGGAATCGTACCCCTGTTTCTACAGTCTGCTCTAGCTTGTCCCAGTCAATGTCATAGATAATACCCTCAGAGTCTTTCCCTACTACTTTAATCATTCGACCAAAGTTGACTGCTGATAGGTTACAAGTGGAATTGCCTAGTAGTCCTTGCTCGCCACAAGGATTAGTAGCCATGATAGTGCCTAGATACCATCCATTGTGCATCTGATTGTAACGATCAATATAAATGACACCTAGCTCAGCGCTTGCCCAGTTAGCTTCTATAATCTTATCCCAAATGTCCCTAGCTGGAACAGTCTTGTAAACCTTAACAGAAGCCTTTCCATGCTCATCAATCCATTTATTAATGTCACCATCCCAGTCCTCATTATATGCTGGGTGTTCAGTGTCAGGGAAAATAAGATCCCAGTCCTCATCATTGTAGAGGGCTTTCATGAAGTCATCTGTGACCAAGACAGAAGAGTTATTGCCTTCCATGAATCCTTCTTTCTGTTTAGCACCAATGAAGTCATCTTGACTATCCCTGCTGTGGTAAACGTCAGGATGCCAAACGTGCTGTGTAAGCATCTGAGCGCCCCTTCTGTTCGCCTGCTCGACAAACTCAGTTAAGCCACTAAGCAAGTTACCAATGAATACTGAGCCTGTAGCCCTTCCCTTGGTCTGTTTCAATGGGGCATAAGCTGGTCTGAATACTGATAAGCATGTGCCAACTCCACCACCCCTTGCCATGATTTCTGCTACTCTTCCTTGGTGGTGAAAGATTGCTTGCCTGCTGTCCACTCCTGCCTCTGGATTGTGTGGTGGCTTCTCTACATCAATGACATAGCAATTAAATAGAGTAACCTTTGCATCATCACCAGCACCAGTCAAGATGCGCCCTGCTGGGACTAGGTTGAAGTTTTCAATGGCTTCTAAGAAGTCATGATGAGAGACTGGCAGGTTTTGATACTCATGATCTGGCTGAGCTACTGCCCATGCTACCCTGTCTGCTGTGTCTTGCCATTCAGTTTCTAGTAGCACATCAACATTGTGCAAGTCTTGGTCAAATAGCTGTTCTGGGAAAGTGTCTTGATAGTCTCCTGTCTCAAGCCTCACAGTTACGATCTGTTTCTCTGGATCATAAAGAGCTACTGTTCCCAGCTCTCTTGTAGGGTATTTACCATCTTTGGTCAGCGTTACTACTGGCTGTCCTGTCTTCATGTGCTGTTCTTTGTCCAAGGCTTTCCTTGCATACCTTGTGTGGTGGATTTTTCGCTGGAATCCTGTGAGTGTTGTTGTCATTAATCTTCTAACCTCCTAACATAAAAACATTTCTTACATACTGGCTCGTACTCATCAGCGCCTATGGCTACCTGAGAATCTTTGTTAATGTAGTTACCAAATGAGACATATGCCTCTGCCCCACACCTACACTTGGTTTTAATTTGAGTCCTTTCATCAGCTATAGCCATAATGTTAGGCATAGCACCAAATGGCTTGCCAAACCTGTCCATGTTTAAGCCACAGCAGATCACATCAATCCCTTGTGAGTTGAGGTTTTGAATGACTGAAATGATTACATCATCCATGAATTGAACCTCGTCAATGTAGACAATGATATGCTCGAATGAAGCAACAAAGCTCTTCATATCATCGACCTCTTTTAGAATCTCAAGAGGGCTACCTACTGGGCTTGCATCAATAGAGAATCCATCATGTGATTTAATCTCAGTTTGACCATCCCTAGTGTCTTTCCTTGGCTTGAAAGCCATGTTCACAAAACGTTCTACCCTGCTGTTTTCCTTGAATTTCTTCAACAATAAAGAGGTCTTTCCAGAGAACATAGTCCCTAGAATGACCTCAGTGTTACCTACTTTAATGCTCATTCACTCACCCTAGCCTTAGCTTCGTCACTCAGTAGAGCATCAAGAGCTACTGGGAATTGTGGCTTAACCTCATGGTAAATAGCCTTTGCAAAGTCTTGAAACTCTTTCTGTGAGTCTTTTGGAAGCCTTTGATTTAGTACATGTGCTACTGTCTGCAAGCTCATTGTCCAGCGCCAGCGAATGTATAAGCCATAAGCTGGCAGGAAGAGTCTAGCCAACTCAGGGGCTACTCCCTTTTCTATTGATCGTTCATATAGCTCTAAGCCTAGCTCTTGGTAGTCTTCTAGCTTTTCCTGCAAGAAAGCCCCACTCGCTTCATCGAATGGCTCTCCTGATCCCTGCTTGCTGTTCTCTGGCTTGCTTCTCCACTCGTCTTGCTGGGGCAGGTAAAACTCCACTGCATCAGAAATGTAGCGCCTTGAAGTTTCGTTCCATTGTGTGAAGGTGTCCATGTTCCTTGTAGGTGCTTCTGCATGATCTGAGCCAACCATATACTTGAAGGCTTGCCTTGCGATCATTAGAGGGGCATACATTTCTAGCTTCACAATAGAGCCTCTGAATGGGCTTGTGTGGTCATGCTTGCCTAAGAAGTTTAGAAGCCCTTTCTCTTTGTCTGACCATTCATTGCGCTTTTTGTCATATGAAACCCTTGCATCATTTACTGGGCTTAAGTCTTCACCCATCTTGTCTTCTAAGTGGACATAACCTTTATCTAATACTTTTCTCAACTAAGCTCATCCTTTCTCTAGTCCTCTGTATTCAAAGTCATTTACAATGTGGTCTAGCAGGGCTGTAGCATTGTCAGCCCCTAGCTGTCCACTGTTGTTCTCAAGATGCCTGAGAGCCTTGAGAGTGTATTGGTGAAGTGTCTGAACCTCATCCCTTAGCTCTTCTGCTTCAAGCTCTTTCTCTTGCCTCTTCTTCTTCTCTTCGTCTGCTCGTCTGTCTAGCTCTTCGATCATATACTCTCTAAGAGGTCTCAACTCTGCTCACCTTCCATCTGTAATCTTAATGATTACACTTGGGTTAAAAAAAAGACTTATCCAAATACGATAATTCCAGTGATAATGATTGCTGTAAAGCAGATCAATAATGCGATTGCACCAATGCCATCTTCACTCATGTTTCTACCTCCTATAATCTAGGTTGACAAATTTAGTATATTCTTTAAGGAAAGCAAGCTCGATTGTGCCATTGCTACCTTTCCTATGCTTATTGATAATGACCTCAGCGATATTCTTAGCTGGGCTGTCTGCATTGTAGTATTCATCCCTGTAGAGCATGATTACCACATCAGCATCCTGCTCGATAGCACCTGATTCTCTTAAGTCACTCATCATAGGTCGCTTGTCTTCACGCTGTTCCACTCCCCTATTTAACTGTGATAGGAGAAGGATAGGTGTATCAAGTTCCCTAGCCATACCTTTGAGGGCTTTTGTCTTCTGCCCCACTACTGTTGATCTGTTCTCTCCACCTGTGGTATTTCCATCACCAATGAGTCCCAGATAGTCGATAATAACAAAGTCGATAGGTTTTTCTGCATGTGACCTTCTCAACTTCGCTCTGATTTCACCTACAGTCAAGTTAGGTGTATCATCTATCTCCAAGTCCCAGCTTTTAACCTCATCAAGTGCTACTCCAACCTTCTTCCATTCATCACGATCTAATTGCCCTGCTCTCATTTTCTCAGCAGATATATTAGCCTCAGCACATACCAGCCTTTCAATAAGCTGTTCTGTACTCATTTCAAGAGAAAAGATCGTCACTTTCTTTTTCGATCCATCTTCATGAACGTCTTTGCATATATTGTTAGCGCAATTCAATGCAAGGGCTGTCTTACCCATTGAAGGTCTACCAGCTTGTATGATTAAGTCTGAGTCTTGAAAACCCCCTAAAATCATATCTAAGTCACGATAATGTGTAGCAAGCCCTGTGATCCTGTCTGGATTTCTAGCTCGCTCTCTTAGCTTGTCCTTGTACCCTTCAATCTTATCAGAGATTTTAACAATGCGATCAGCGCTCTTAACTTGGCTCATCTGGAAGACCATGCTTTCTGCTTGGTCAATGGCTGTCTCAGTGTCTTGGCTGGTGTAGCCAAGCTCTTGTAGCTTGTCGCCTGTCTTGATTAAGTCTCTGAGTTGTGCCTTGTCTTGGACAATACTTATATAGTCGCTGTAGGTTGATGGACTTGGTGTGCTTGCCACCAATT
Source organism: Halobacillus litoralis (assembly GCF_020524085.2). Classification (NCBI taxonomy): domain Bacteria; kingdom Bacillati; phylum Bacillota; class Bacilli; order Caryophanales; family Bacillaceae; genus Halobacillus; species Halobacillus litoralis. The sequence goes on along the minus strand of NZ_CP129017.1, from coordinate 23,512 downwards.
CATTCAAGTAGTCTTCTGCATTATCATGTTGCATATATTCACTGACTGTGACCACATCAACATTTCTGTCTGCATTGTAGGCTTCCTTGATTGCATCAAATACATGCCTGTTTTTGACTTCATGATAGTCCTGTGAGTTCACCTTATCTACAGCATATGCTACAGCTTCACTATTAAGAAGCATTGAGCCTAGACTGGCTTTTTCACTCTCTATTGAATGGGGCAGGGTGGATTTATCTAGTTGCAAGTAATCACCCCTTATTTAATGCCTTTGAACATTGCTTCCAGTTTGGCTCTTCCTTCATGATTTACTGCTTCACCAGAAGCACCAAGCTGTCTGCAAATTCCTCTCAAATACAAGTTAGGACTTCTCAGGTCTGTAGCCTGAGAGTCCCTTGCTCGTACTTTATTGATTGCTTTTAAAACTGTCTCTCTACCATATTGCTTGTAGAGCTTACCAATGAAACCAAACTGTGATCTGTGGAAACTGATACCTTCCACTTGAAACCATTTATCAGCTAATTCATTAACTGGATTTTGTTTGCTCATCTAATGCCTCCAAGGTAGGTTTGATAGATGAAAACTCTTTATAGTTGAGAGTTTGCTTTTCGCTACAGAGTCCTTCTGTGTCGAACGTCTTTAGGGTTGCCTCATTGTTTTCTGGATCAAAGTGGATGGTTGTTTGCTTGCCCTCTACGCTGTCAAAGCTGATCGTCAATTTGATACCCCTCTCTCGTATTCAATGGTAAATTTTAAAATGGGTCTTCTTCATTGGAAACGTCAGGTACTTCATTTTCTGTAGCTTCTCCTGACTCTTCCTTGCCATTGTCAGCCAAAGACTGGGCTTCGTCTGATTTAAGGAATTTAATAGCCTTAGAAGCATCTGACTTCTCAAGATTGCCCTGATCGTCTAATGGTTCAATGGCTAGAGTGTCATAGACCACTTGTGCTGAAAGCCCTAGAGCTTTAGCGTCTTTCTGGATTTTCGTTACTTGAGCTTTTGTAGCCTTCTTTGGGGTATTCTCTTGCTGTTCTTTCTTCTTGGCTGGCTTTTTACCTGCCCCACTAGACTTATTGCTCTTGGTTTGTTTTGTGTTCTTGTTGCTGTCCTCATTAAAGTCAACGTCGCCTAATTCTTCAAATACAGTACCATAGCCTGTCATTAACCTCATTGCACGACCAAGCGCTCTGGTTTCTGCCATTCTAATGATGTGTGGCTTAATCATCTTGTTTACAGATTTAGGGCTTGCATCCCCTATAGCTGTGTATGATTTCTCACCTGCAAACACTGTAGAGATCATGACTGCTGTTTGCTCGTTCTCTTCTGTAGGAAGCTGGACAATTTCTGTCTTTGATCCAGTCATTCCATAATCTTTGTGTGATACCTCTAGTAGTCCTTCAAACAAGACATATTCTTTGCCCTGTAGCTTAACTACCTTATCTGTTCCTGTTCTCTGCTCGACTTTACTCAACTCTTCTCATCCTTTCGATTAATGTAAAATAGGTGGCTGTTTCAACCACAAACCCTATTCTACATTGTAATCTTAAAGATTTCAAGAGTGAATTGTTCTTTTTTTTAAGAAAATTTAAGACTAAAGTATGCGAACATCTGTTTGCTTTTGAACGCCTAGTATCAGAATAACAAAACGACACAGAATTGCAATAAAAACGTAATCATTCAGAATTTTATACCAAGGGAAGAAAAATGTTAAGTATGAAAATGCTTCCAAACACAAAGAAATAATAAAAGCCCACCCATTTTATAATCAATGAGTGAGCTTTGTTTAATTTAGTATTTAAAATGTAATTATTTAATATATTTGTCTGCTATCTTTGCAAATTCTTCGTATATATCATCTTTAATATCTTTACTATCTACATTCTTACTTATACTTTCTAATATATCATTAAGTTTATCTGATCCCTCTAATTCTTCTTGCGCTCTAAGTGTGGGCTTTCCATATAATTTGAACAGATCAGCTTCATCAAATTTTAGTATTTGTGCTATTTCCCTAATGACTGGATCACTAGCTGGTTTAATTCCTCTTTCTATTTCACTAATATAGTTACCTGATACATCTATTTCAGCACCAAGTCCTCTGGCGCTTATTCCATATTTCTCTCTGCTATCTCTTACAAACTGACCTGCCTCTGCCCATCTATTAATAGCGCTTGCCCTCTCTTTAGGGGACAGAGAAGTTTTCTTTTTTCCTACATCCATTGTTAGACCCTCTTTTCTTGTTTAGTAAGAATCCCACCAAGTATTAGTCTCTTATTAAGAACAAATATATATTGTAAATGACACATCTAGCGTGTCAATGATCTTTATGTATGTGGTAGGTTATCTCTTACTATTAAGAGTAATACATTACACCTAGAGTGTCAACATAAAGATTACGAATTAAACTAAGTTTTACCAGAAATATTACAAATTTGTAGTTTCACTGGATCAGGAGGGTATTCTTCCCCCTGCCCCATTATTCTTCCAGCCAGTTATAATATAGGCTCAAGTCACGATCATTGGTTCTATCCTTAGAGAAATAGTCATACTGTAGTAGAGATTCCCCTAGTGCATCTACCTTATACTCGTTAAACTCTTTGTTATTCATTTCTACAACATCAAAGTCAGGTTCAATATTAGCAAGTTCATTTCTAGCTTCTAATTCATCATGGTAAGCATCAGTATAAGTCTTTCTGAAATAAGCTACTTTGTGATCTGGTGTATAGTTATTGTCCATAATACGATTAACAGCATTGTCCACCACATTCCATTCCCAGTCTTCCATAGTGTGCTGGAAAATCTTATAAGCAATCTCATTAGAGAATGGTTTTAATGTTTCTGACTTACCAATGATTTCTGCTACCTGTAGCTGTTGTTTATTCATTCTTGTTTTAAATGTATTTAAGGTATTATAGGTAGAAACTGATTTTGCCTCTTCATCCCTTGGGGCAGAAGGGGTTTCAGCTTTTGTAGAGTCGTCAATAGAGTCCTCAATAGAGTCTTCATTGCTTATTTTTAGCTCAAATTCTGAGCAATCATTGATACCAAATAAGCTGGACATTGCGATATTGAATTTCTCATGAAGTACATTGACTACAGCGTACACTCCAGCACGTTTATTCCCTAATCTTCCAAATACTAAAAGTCCTGTCTTCTTGATCTTGCGAACAGCACGATCTACAGTGGACTCAGATACACTTACACGCTCTGCAATCTTGGCTCTTGAGATTGTTTGTACTCCACAAACAGCAGTGTGCCAGAATAGCTCATCAATTACTGAATATTCAGAAGCAGAGAAGAAGTCAAAGCCTCCAAAGTCATGGTTTAGCATGTATTCTTCTGCTTGCTCTAAAAGCTCTTTTTTGTGCTGTTTTTGCTTGCCAAATAGTTCTATGTATGGTTTAATGAAAGCATCTATTAAAGATTTTTTAGTTATCATGCTTTTTCATCCTTTCTTTTGCAGGGTTGGGTGTTTAGCGTGATCTTCCTAGCTTCCTATCCAGTCGCTAGGTGAATATCCTTTCAGTAAGTTTTGTGGTTACTACTTACTGAGTTTTGAGTTTATTAGCCCTTGGTGGTTTGGTCGCCCCCAAGGGCGATTTCTTTATTCATTGTAACCTTTAAGATTACGAATGTCAAACCATAAAAAAGACTACCCTCAATCAGAGAGGATAGTCTAAGCAATTTATAAGTTATTGCCATTCACAAAAGAAGCTAGATCATCTTGAACATCATCTTCTGGCTCTTCTATTTCATTCTCAGAGTCTATGATCTGGTCAACATGACTACTACTTTGAGTATGGCTATTCATTATAGCGCTGGACACCTTAGCTAATAGTTTATGAGGATCGTCTTCACCCATCATTTCTGCAAGTACCTCATATACTGTTAGTCGCTGTCTAAGCTGGTCGCTTATATACCCCCTCTGATTCCCACCAGAGGTTTTGAGTTTATTAACCAAATCATACACCAGCTTATTGTTTTTGCCAACTCTGAATTGTATTAGCTCGTTACTTGCCACTTCCTAACACGACCTTCCCATACTCGCTGTAGCCCCTCACATTAGCTTCCTGTCCATTCTCATCCAAGACTACAAAGTTTCCAAACTGATCTTTGTGTTTAATAGCTTCATTGTGTGCCAGAGCCATTCCACCTGTCCAAATAACTTGGTCATAGTCCCTAAAGTCGAATCTCTCAATCAAGTAGGAATATACCTCTCTGAAATGATCTGAGAGTATTTCTACCACTCTATCATCATTGTTGATGGAATGAGTCTTTCCTGCTTGGACTAAGCCATTCTGTAGAATGTCAGACACCATATGAGGGTTGAGGTTCTTAACGTTTCTGTACTTCTGGCGAATGTATTTCTCAATCTGTACTAAAGGCTTCCTCATTCCCAAGTCTGCCCCATAGGATTCCCCTATCTGTTTGCCATTAAGCTCTGTCAGATCAATAGTGCCAAACCCACCATCAATGATAAGGCTTGTCTTGCCATTCAGTAGCTTGCTAGACATAGAATAAAGGATAGTACCTACTGGCTGTGGAATTACTTTAACAGCCTTGATTTCAATGGCTCTCGATCTACCATTCATCTTGACTCCAAAGATCCCTTTAAACTCTTTCTCTAGGAAGTCCTTATGCTCTTCATACTCAGTGTTAGGAAGTCCAAGGACTAAAAGGGGCAGTGTAATCTTCTCCACTGACTTCTGCTGGAAGTCCTTTGAGATAAAGCCTAGAAGCAACTCAGAAAACTCCTGAGTTTTGACTCTGTTGATCTCGCCATCTTCAAGAGCGACCATTGCAGGAACATCAGCATCCCAAACGTCATTGCCTATGTAGATTTCTCTTTGATTGTTGACGTTTACCACATCTAGGTCACTTTCGATCTGGAAGCCTTCTTTGTGCTTTCCAATGATGCTAGGCTCAGTCTTAATCGTCTTGCTATCCATAGACCTCTTAGTAAATCCATTCCCCAGATCAAGTACATATGCAGTTTGAAGTTGTTTTTCCATTCAAATTCTCTCCTTTGATTTCAAATGATTTCACCTGTAATACAGGTGGTGTCTTTTCCCTTAATTAGTATTATACGACAACTACACTTGTATTACAATAGTAATCATTAGACAAAAAAAGACTAGGGTGTAATACCCCAGTCTACAACTGTAATCATTATTCAGTTTGTCATTCACCTGTATGTTTCTTGTAATACACCCAAGCCATCCAAGGACTTGCACCAATGAGAGCCACAGCGACTACAACCCCTACAGGAACGAATATTGGAATGATAAAAGAGACTCCCACAACAAGAGAGCCTGCAATAATAGCGAATAATAGTGCTATGACTAAAAATAACAAGTACCCCAGAATATCTCCTACAAGTGACAAAATAACACCCCTTAGACCTTGATTTTAATATTGAAGGCATCTATTATCTGCTGGACTGCCTTCTTTGATCCATAACCTTTTTCAATGTGATAGACATAGCTGGTAGCCATGCCTGTCTTCTCTGCAATATCCTTAGCAGAGAGCTTGTTCTTCTTCCTAAAGTCTCTGATTGCCTGACCAACTTTCAACTTCTTTTCCTTGGTCATATGGTTAGCCATGCGCTCTTTATACTCAGGAGAAGGTGAGAAGCTATCAACTTCATTCTCAGGTTGAAAAATGAACAGATCATCTACTGTATATTTTAGCACCTTTGCTATGGCAAATGCAGTCTCTAGCTGGATATTGTTATATCCATTACTGCCCCTTTCAATCCTGCTGTAGTGATTATCAGAAATAGGGTAGCCCAGAGCTTGTAATCTGAAAGCTACCTCCTGTTGGCTTAGATCGAACATTTCTCTTCTTTGTCTCATCAGTTCAGTGTTTGGTTTAATCATTAGACTCTCTCCCTTTGCTTGTTAGCTCTTGACCAGATACTCTTGCTTACAATAGGCTCAAATTCCATTTCTACTAGCTGTCCCTTGTAGTAATAGAAGCCTTTATATAAATCGTTCTTAATAATCTTGTAAACTGTATTGTGAGTCCATTGTTTACTTCTAGCAGTAGGAAGTGGGGCAGACTGGGCATTAAGCTCTTCTGCAATCTTCCTGTAGCTCATTTCACCATAAGCGCTCATCTTGAATATCTTCTCAACCCAGAATGACTCTTCTTCATTCAATATAAGGTCGCCATCTACAACATCATAGCCAAAAGGCTTTTTACTGATAAACTTACCAGAAGACAGCTTATTGAATTTACCCATATCCATGCGCTCTTGAATCTGTTCTTTCTCCATTTCAGCGAATTGGCTCATCATCGTAAAGAGCATTTTGCCTTCTGGCTTTCTGGTGTCGATCTCAGGACTCAAGAATTTCATGTAAACATTTAAGTCTTCCAAGTGGTACATGTACTCAATACCATATCTGATTGATCTGGCGAACCTGTCAATCTTAGCACAGCATACCATATCGAACATGCCTTGCTCAGCATCTTTCATCATCTGTTGGAAGGCTGGTCTCTCTTTGGATGCCCCAGACTCACCAGCATCCTTGTAGATATGGACAAGCTCATATCCCATGTACTTAGCCCAGTTTCTAATGCTTTCAGCCTGATCCTCAAGAGAAACACCCTTAATCTGATCGTATGTAGAAACCCTGACATAGCCACAGACTTTAGTTAGCTCGTCTTCTGCAACCTGTTTCTTGTTAAGTTCTTTCCAATTTACTGCCATGTATATCAATTCCTTTCGCTCTCTTTATTGTATCTCTAATTTACCATGCCTTATAGATAGTGTCAATAAGTATTATAAAAAGAGTGGGGAAAATCCCCACCCAAATTACTTGCCTGAGACAGCCTTGGCTTCCTTCTCAGCTTTATTGATATTTTCGATCTGTACTTTAAAGTCTTCCACAGAGTAGGGAAGGTTATGCTTATCAGCCTGATCCTTATAAACATCAATAGCCCTGTTTAGCTTTTTGACACCAGCTTCTCCTAGCTTCATGCCAAATTCACGCTCAACATAGTTGTAAATGTCACCAACTACATTCTGGAATATCTTATACTGGCTGTCATTCAGCTTAGACTTAATGAAGTCATTAGCTTTCTTGATCCCATAAGATGCTAGGGAAAATACAACAACCAATAGTAGCTGTACCAAGCCCTCTGATAGAGATAAAATTACATCTTCCATTATTAATTACCACCTTTAATATTATTGATTACAATTCTTCGTGAAAGGTCACATAGTCTTCATTAGCAGTAACATAAGTCCCTGACTTAAGTTTATACATTGTGCCTCCACCAACTTCAAGAGTCTCCACGATAGTGAAAATATCGCCTTTATTCACTGTTCCTCGCTTATCAGTCCAGTCAGCAGAACCATAATAATATAGCTTAGTTGCCTCAACTTCGACAAATCCAACATAATCATCTTCTGTGGACTCATCAGCCTCAAAGCTCACATAGTCTTCATTGGCTGTAAGGTAAGTGCCAGAAACTAGCTCATACATCTTATAGCCTTCAACATGAAGCTCATCTGTAACAGTGAATACTTCGCCAGCCTCTACAGTACCAGCTTTGTCCTGCCAGTCAGCAGAGCCATAGTAGTAAAGCTCTTGTGCTTCTACAGTAACAAAACCAATAGAAGGGCTGTCATCAGTGGATGCAGTTTCAGTCTGCCTATGCCCATAATACTCAACTGTGAAATAGTCACAGATAGACTTCACAATAGCCTGAGCAGAACGATCCTGAAAGTCAGGGTCTTGTAGTCGCTCACGCTGTTCATCAGTCGTGAAGAATCCATGCTCAATTAGCGCTGTAGGCATATCAGTAGCGTGTAACATATAGAAAGCATTCCATTGTCCCCAGTCTGCAACATGCCTTCCATTTCCATGAAAGCCTTGCTCTGGGCATAGCCTTCCAAAGTTCTCTAGCCACAAGTCTGCATAGTGTCCAGCGTTCGATCCTGTCCAGTGGAAAATACAAGCGCCTTCTGCCCCATCAGCACCAGCATTAGCGTGAATTGCCACAACTAGATCAACTTCTGCCTCATTAAAGGCATCTGCCTTCTCATCTAAAGGTGTCTCATTAGAGTCCCATTTCTGGGGCAGGATAACCTCAAAGTTATGGTCTTTTAATAGATAATATACGATCTTTCCTACCTTCTCGTTAAACCAAAATTCTTCCCAGTGTCCACCATTGTCTAGCTCGATACCTTTTGAACCTTTTGTGTCCCAAGTGTCTTCACCATGACCAATGGAGATACCAACCTTAATCTTTCCCATTATCTTGTCCTCCTTCGTCTTTATTGAACCAGCCCTTGCCACTTTCAAGGTTTCTAACTGCCTGCCAGAGATTTTGTTGCCCTGATCTAAGCTCTTTGATTTCTGCTTGTACGCTTGAAAGAGTGTCAGCTACTTCTTTAAGTGTCACTCCCTGCTCACGAACCATGCTTCCAAGTCCATTGACCAGCTTATTCATGAAGTAAATCATAGCGACAACTAAAACAACTGTCATGGCAGTACCCAGTCCATAATCTAGTAACTCTTGGATATTGAGTTGCTCAAGAACAGCCATCAATTTATCACCCTTTGCTATAGTTCATATCTGTAGGCATAAAAAAGAGGGTGGTTAGTCCACCCTCTAATGCTTATTGCTCTTCATTTATCTGTGACTCAAGCTGTCGATTTCTAGCCCTGAGCATTGCAATTTCTTGGTCTTTGTCAGATAGCATGATCTTCAATTCTTCCATCACTGCATCTACTGAGACTTTCCTTTGTTGTTCCATTTCCTCATCTCTCCTTTAAGCTCTTCTAGCTCTTCTCTAAGTTCTTTGTTTTCCTTGGAAAGCTCTTGGACAGCGCCACCAATGGCAGAAGCATAAGAGTAGACGTTCACACCCTTCTGCTCATCATCAAGAATCTTAGTAGCGTTTGGTAGCTCTTCTACTTCTTCAATGATTACACCAAATGTGTCAAAGTCCTTTTCCTTCCCATTCTTCTCAACTTTCTCGCCTTTCCTTTTAGCTTCGTTCTTACCTTTATACCTCTTGACTCTCATACTGTTCACAAGATCAAGCATTTCCTTGGTGTCTGTCTCACTAATATCTGTCTTAATCTCTTCACTGGAAGAGTTGACGAATTGGTAAGCGTGCATCTGGTAAAATGCCCTTCCACTTGTACCAATATAGCCAAACTGGTGATCGTTAGGTTTCATGGTAGGCTCGCCACCTTCTGAACCTGTTCCATCATCATTAAACATGATGAATTTACCTGAGCCAGTATCATAGGTTAGCCTTAGCTCATTGGTTGCATAGTAACCAATATAAAGCCTGTTGCCTGTGGCTGATAGAGTAACGTTACCATTACCATGATCCTTCATGATATAGCCATTGTTGTGGTCAGATTTAAAGCCTTTATTCTCTGCAATGGAGAAGTCATCAGTACAAAGAATCCTGTCACCTGTAGTTGCAAGCTGAGCAACATTGCCTGATCCCACTGTGATATTCATACCTTTTGGAATGTCGAACCATCCAGTGTTATCAAACTTGAAGTGTGGGGCAGAAGAAGCGCTCTTGTTGGTGAGGTCTGTCTTAACAATCACATCACCATCAGCACCAAGATAAAGATGCTCTCCACTCACATTGTCCTTGAGCTTGTTACCACCTTCACCACCTGCAATAATCGTAGTGTCGCCACCTTGTAAGAGTAGAGGATAGCCAAACTCTCCATTCCCCCATCTTTGAAGGACTGTCCTGTAACCATTGGTAAGGTCAGTCATTCTTAGTACACCATCAAGGTCAACATCAGAACCTCTAAATGCGCCACCTTGGACAACGTTACCACTGATAGTGTTAGCGCCAAGAGTGTTTATACCTCCAATGTCTGTGCCTTCTACAGCATCTATAAGAGGGTACTTGTCAATGCCTCGCCTTAGCTTCCAAATCTGGTCTTCTGGATCGTAGCTTGTAGCTGTTGGACTTTGGACAACTTGGACACCATCAATGCCAACATAGTTACTCCCTTCTGTCCTAAAGTAAAGCCTCATGTGAGCATCAGCATAGTTTGACATATCGTTAGGTGCATAGATACCTTCAACAATGTGCCTGTCGTACTTGCCCCAAGTATTATCTGGCTTAGAGAAGCTGTAGTAATCAGTTTGTACTACTGATCCATCACCTAGAAACTGGACAACTAACTGAGGTGTCCCCTGTGTGGCAGTAATATTCTGATAGTGGGCATGGAATGATATTGAATATTGCTCATTAGCTCTGACATTTACCCTTTGCCTAACATAGTGGTCATGGTTTACGATCACAGATTGACCACCAAATGGGGTGTCAACTCCACCCTCATAAATGCCTGCCTCAATAGCGCTCAATAGCTTAGGTGAACCAATCAAGTTCCAATTCCTTAGCTCATCATTGCCATTGTCTACAATATCTTGATAGCCATTGCCATCAACTGTTCCAAACCCTTCTTGCATTTCAAAGGAATGGTCAGCGATCAGGTTAGTCTTAGGAACAATAGAGTAGGTGTCATTCGTGTTATCATCCTTGAGATAGAATGAGCCACCCTTGACAGTAACCCCATTACTATTGATCGTAGTGTCACTGTTGGAAGATTTAACTTCCACATTGTCAGCATCTACATAGTTTGCAAGGACTACTGAGGCATCTAAGCCTTGAGTGTCGATCAAGCTAGTAGTGATAGAGTAATCTTTAATTTGAGTTGCCCCATCTACTTTGCCCTGTAGATCGTCTGCATCCATTTTGCTCTTGGTCGTTCCAAGTTGAATGTTCCCTTTCTCTACAGTTATTTTGGTTTCAACCCAAGCGTCTGAGTCACTATCCACATCACCAGCATAAAGCTCTAGTCCATTGCCTTCACCAATGCCTCCAATACCAATAAGGATATAAGCACCCCTATGCTTGAAGTTGCTGGACTCAAAGATTGTTCTACTACCACCAGCTCTCTTGATAGCCTGTGGCAATGAATTGTTGAGCCTGTTTTTCTTTGGCTCATCGTAAGTGAATAGTACAATGATCTTGTCTGATCCAAGGTTGTTTAGGGCAGTGGCTAGGTTTCCTGCCTCAGAAGCAGAGCTATAAACATCATAAGTCGTATGACTATCCCATGTCTGAGTTGTCCTATCAAGGACTGAGAGGTTATAAGACCTGCTACCTGCATCAATCTTACTGCCACTCTCATTATAGATACCAGCGCCAGTGGGATGGGTTGTAGAAGAGTTACCTACAGTCACAACTCTAAATGTCTTAGGCTTGTTGCTCACATTGGTTTCCCAGTCAGCACCAGAAGTAGCGCCACTTTCACTGGGTTGCAGATCGTCTACATCGTTTCCATCAGAGTATTTGACTCTGTTACCTGCCCTGTCAATGTTCACATTGCTGTCCAGATCATCACTTGCGCTCTTACCAGCAGAAGCATTGTTTTTAACTGTACTGGCAGAAGTACCATTGACCTTGGAAGTGTCAGCAGAAGTATTGTTGCTTGTCTTGTCAGCACCAGACTCTACCACAGCTTTGCCTGCACCAGTCTGAACATCATTAGCAGTATTGTTGCTTGTCTTGTCAGCACCAGACTCAACTACTGCCTTGCCTGCACCAGTCTGAACATCATTGGCAGTATTGTTGCCTGTTACATCAGCATTTTGCTCTGACCAGCCCTCAGTGTAGCTCTTGGCATTGTCTTCTACAGCCTTGGAAGCTGATTTTCTGCCTCGCTTCCTGCTGTGGGAAACCTCAACATAGTAATAGCTTGTGTGCCATGTGCTGATTGCTGGCTTGCCATTGGATAAATAGAATCTTGGATGATTAGAGCTTGTTCCCATTCTGTAGATGTGAATAAGATCCCATCCATTTCCATCACCCTTAGACTGGAATGTTGCAATGGCTGTCGATTCTGTACTCGTTCCCTTTGTCCTCGCTGTGACCTCATAAGTGTAAGCATCATCTAAAGCTGATCCATCAGGGTGCTGTAGAAATGCACCATCACCATCTTTGACATTGTAGGCAATGCCCCAGCCACCATCAAACTTAGCATTGTTCTCAGCAGTGTTAGCTTTGCTTTGAGCATCAGTGGTGTTCTCAATCGTGTTGCTTCCTACATCAGAAGTGATTTTATCCTTAGCATCAGAGCCTTTTTGTGCCTTGCTCTTAACGCTTGAAGCTGATTCTCCATTTACATTAGAAGTATCATTAGCAGTGTTATCCCCTGTGACATCTGCCCCAGCAGAAGCAGGTTTAAGGCTGTCAACATTCGTTCCATCATCATAAACAATCACATGATTAGCTCTGTCAAAGTTAGCGTTATTCGTCAGATCATCACTAGCACCTTTACCAGCAGAAGCGTTACTCTCAACTGTACTAGAAGCAGTACCATTGACTTTCTGAGTATCGTTAGCAGTATTCTGTCCAGTTACATCAGCGCCTCCTTGGGCTGGCTGTAGTGTCTCAACATCTTGCCCATCAGTGTACTTGATTTCATCAGCATACTGTGGTGTGAGGTTTACCCACTCAGAGCCATCATACTTGTACCAAACATTAGGCTGTATTGACTCATCAATGAAAAGCTGTCCCACATCTGGGGCAGAAGGGAAGGCTGTGCCTTTCGTTACCTTTTTCTCTGCATAGCCAGTAGTGAAGTTTTCAGCATCCTCTTTTGACTTGTCGATAATATCTTTAATGCCACCAGATACCTCAATCATCTTAGTATTGGTCACATAGATGCTTCTGGCTGTTCCATTGTTCGACCAATTCAAGAACCTAAATTCAATCTCATCAATGTCACCATTCATAATGAAAGCATCTTCAACATTGATACCCATATTCACTACATCAGCAGAATTGAAGCCAAATGGTAGCAAGTAAGCTGTTCGCCTTACCCAGTTAGTGCTTGTCTGTCCATCCCAGAAATAAGGGTTGCTGTTGTCGCTGTCATTGACTGATCCATCAGATATAGAAACCTCTTTTACTCCTACCTTACTTCCAGAAGAGTTGAAGGCATAAATACCAAAGTATTCTTTAGCGCTTGGGTCGCCTGCATCTGCTTTCATCCATAGGCTTAATTCATAAGCCTTGGACATATCCACCTTGATCCTGTCTGATAGAACCATACTGTCAGTGGTAGCGTTAAGCTCGAATCCCTTCACGCTCTCAGTGTCGAATGTCACATCAGCCACAGATAGGGTAGAATCATCAGTGTAACTAGATTTAACATGCCATCTGTAGGTAGAACCTGATTTCATAACATTGTTCACTAGGTTTCCTGTCGTAAAGTCAGTGTGCTGTATTGCCTCATCCCTTGCATCATTAGCCTTGCTCTGAGAGTCTGTAGTGTTCTCAATAGTTTCTGAGCCAACATCAGAGTCTATCTTGTCCTTGGCATCCTTACCATCTTGGGCTTTCCCTTGGACACTTGAAGAAGACTCACCATTTACATTGTCAGTGTCATTGGCTGTGTTCTCATTCGTAATATCTGAAATGAGCTTCCAGTCGCTTTGAGAGAATGAGCCACTATCTGACTTAGAAACTGTAGCTCGATAGACTTTCTCACTGCCACTAGAATCATCAGCCCATAAATCACCTTTGTCATAAGGTACTGTAGGCTGTACCACAAAGACTCTTCGCTTGCTGTCTGCTGTGTCTTGAGCATCTGAGGCATCTGATAGAGCCTTTTGAATATCTGAATCCTTAAGCTCTTTCCAGAAGTACGATCCATTGTTTTGGAATCTGTAGCCTCTGCCAGTGTCATTGTCATAGTAAAGGTCGCCTAAGTGAGCATCTTTCTTAGCTGTCGTGTCCCAGTTCACAGCAGGGCTATTACTGAGGGTTGGTACACCAGAGCCAAAGTGAGAAGTAATGTTCCCATCTATTTGATCCTCAAGGTCAGCGATCTTATTGCTGTAAACAGTGGCATCCACAAAGTCAGAAAGCATGTTGTCAATTTCAGAAGTATTATAAGCACCCACTTCACTAGCTTGGGTAGGTGTAACTTTCACCCAGTTAGCTTGTCCATCGTCATAGCGCTTCAAGACGTTTGGGGTGGGGTCAGTGTCTAGCCAGAGAGCTTCTGTGTCTGCTGGTGCATGACCTTGCTTGTAGATAGCCTTTTCTGCCCCTATCTGGCTTGCGCTCACAGCGCTTGACTCTTTCCATGAAGAGCTTCCTTCATCCCACCTGTAAACAACATTAGGTGTAGAGTCAGTATCTAGCCAAAGTTGACCATCACTAGGGTTAGATGGGGCAAGGGGTTGCTTAACAATCTTGTTCGCCTCAACATCAGCCTCAATGTCACCAATGGTCTTGCCACTGGACTTGTTTACAAAGGTACTGTCTTCAACCTCTAGGCTGTTAGGGATATTGTTCTCATCTGTAATGACCATCTTTCCTACTTGGACAGCAGAAGAGTGGTGGACATTAGAAAGAGTGTCGATCCCTTTCTCCATGTTCTTGAAGAAGTCAACTAGAGTCTCGTTTCTGTTTGCCAGTGATACCTCAATCTGTTCTGTCTCATCGAATGTTAGGCTGTACTCCATAATCCTCATCTTTTGAGAGATCATGTTCTTGTCGTCTTCAACCCACACTGTATCTCCAATATCAAAATTAAAGATAGAGTTATCAATCTTACATTTATACCTGACAATAGCTGGCTGGTCGCCTTCTGCTAGTTTCTTGTCTGCAAAGTTCTGTAGGTCGCCTTGGTCTTCGATTTCCTTATTCTTAAAGACCTTGCGCTTGTTCCCACTGCCAGCAGTAGCGACTAGCTGATTGACTCCATCACCAGCACCAAGGGCAATGACATAATCATAGGTTTCTTGCTCATCCTTTTTGACTGAAAGATCGTTCATGTTGTAGCCTCTCATGAATTTAACGTCAAGGTGTAGGTCATCCCCAACCTCAGAGCCAAACTGGATCAGTCTGTCAAAGTCATTGAACCTAAACTCTGCATTATTCCTGACTGCAAGCTCTTTCAGCCTGTCTTGGTAGTTCTGGAAGTCAATTTTGAATTTATTGAAGCCTATCTGCTCAACTCCATCCAAATTCCAACCAATGTCATAAGCCATATCATTAATGACTGACCTTGTCTGGTCATTAGAATAAGAGAGCCTGCTACTTCTTATATAGTCTTGCCACTCCATAGAAACCCCTCTACCTTTGAAATAGAGTGTAGTTTCTCTCACTTCTACATGCTCAATGAAACCTGCAAAGGCATCATTATAATTCCTAGTAATCTTGATCTTGTCACCCTTAGCTGGGGCAGAAAGCTCAGTTTCAGCATTTCTAGGAATCGTAAAGTAGAAAGTAGGTATTTTCATCATCTTGTTTTTATAGTTTACCTTCAGAAAAGGAAACTCTTGAATCTCATTGTTATTCTCATCAATCTTCCATACTTCATATATAGGTCTGATTGCCATTTCTATATCACCCTGTCCTATAGTTCAAAACTGTAGGAAAAGAAAAAGCCATATGCCTTAGTAGACATATGACCTGTGAACAACCTGAGTGCCAGCCCTAATCAAGTATCCTGCTTGATTTCTCTTAGCACCTGGGCTATTTGTCCCTTGATAGAATTGTAGTGGTACTGACCAAGCCTTAGAAGGTGTGTTCCATGAGTGCCTTAGCTGGAAGTAGGTATATCCACCAGCGCTATTGTCATAGACTTTACCCTCTCCAATATCGTCAAGGGCAGTGTACCCAAATTTCTTGCCACTAGGAAGAGTAACAAAGAAGTCAGGGTGAGTAAGGTCTTCCACTGTCACCTCATCATCAGTAACACTCTGAGTGCTTTGATTTAAGGTGTAGGTGTCGATATATTCATCCTTCAAGTAGAACCTGAGATAGAACCAATCAAGGTCAACATTCCAACCTCTAGCTTGAATCCTTACATCATTTTTACCCCTGTTCAAGTGGTATCTGGCTACACAGATAACACCATCACCAAATAAATACTTCTGATCGACTTGAGCGTATTCAGTGGTAAGTCGCTTGATTTCTATTTTCTCATCTACAGCATCTTGCTCATAATATACTGAGGTTTCGCCACTGTCAGGGTCGATCACACCCCAGAAGACTTTAGGTGGTCTCTCATGCTCAATGAAACTGTAGTCACCTAGCGACTCATCCCAGTAGCCCATTGTAGGCTCTGAAATTTGTCCACCATCCCAGACCATCTTGAAATAGCCATTCGAGATTGATAAGCCCTTGCCAACTCTTTCGTAGGTGCTGTAAAGTTGCACCCCATCTTGGATCACTTCTATACCTGTCCTTGAAACATCATCCAGACCACCTTCATAGGACAAAGCCCTTGTAGAAGGGTCTGTGACATATTGCATCTTGCCCCATTCTGTAGGTAGTCCTTCAACATTGTAAGGTGCATCAGAGTGGAATTTCGTGTTTGGTGGGTATGCAATATCAATATAAGGGTCAACCTCAGTTTGGTTTGTTGGAAGTGTCTGAGGGTTATAGAGGGTGTAGCCTCTAAACTCGTCTATATGCCCTAAATCAGTAAAGTTAATATCATACTCATCATGAAGGATGATCCCAGCTTTACGATCAATATTGATACTCTCTACAATCACTAGATGCTCATGAAACTCCTGAGCGTAATTGTTGGTGAGCAAGTAGTAAGGCATGAAGTCAATGCCATTCTGTAGTTGCTCAAGTTGCTGTCTGAATCGCCATTGCTCTTCTTGGTCAGCGTGTTCCTTGTATAGTTTTACTTTGAAGTGGGTTGCATTTACTGACTTAAGATAAGCACCATTTTTAGCGCCATTAGCCCTTGTAGCCCCTACTTCACCTTGATAAGAATTGCCTATTTCTAGTGGCAATCCAATATTATGACCATGTAGTAACCAATCTCCTACAGCCATTGTTTTGCCTCCTTAATGAAAAGGAGAGGACATTAGCCCTCCCCTAGTTGGTCTTGAATCTGCCTCATAACCTCATCTGCAAGTGCCTCTCTGTCCTGTTCATCAGCACCATTGATATTAATTTCAATCTTCTCAACATTGTTGGATGGGGCAGAAGGTTGCTGTTGCCTAAATCCACCCCTCATGCCTCTGCTTCTCATTCCTTCGATTGCATATTTACCACTCATGCCACCATTCATAGCACCAGAAAGGGTATTACCAATCTTGCTACTTAATAATGACTTAGCCTGAGTAGCACCTTTAGCAAAGGCTGTCATCATGGAATAACCTGATAATGTCAAGTCTGAGAGGGGTCCTTCTTTCGCATCAGAGAATGGCAGGAAGTTCCTTGCTTTCTCTAGGACTCCATCAATAGCACCTGTGACAGCACCAATAGCGCCACTTACACCATCTGCAAAGGCAGTCATAAAGCCTTCACCTGAGTTCTTGGCTATATTGAACCAACCTTCGATAGTCTCAATGATTGTGTCAAGTCCACCATCAACAATGCCCCAGATTGTTTCCCAGACTGTCTCTAAAATATTAATGACATTCTGCCAAGCCTCATCCCAGTTTCCAGCGATAAGATTTACCCAGAAAGCAATAATATTCTTGATGATCTGTAGGAACATATCAATTACAGACTTGATGGACTGCCAAGCCCATTGAGTGAAGTTAGTAATGGTTGTCCAGCTCGCCTTGATGAATCCAAGGATTACTGAAAGGATGCCTCTAATTACTCCCCAGATCAATGACCATGAAGCAGAAATGATACCCTTCAATATCGTCATTGCAATTTGAATCTGAGTGACTATATTAGTCCAGACTACCTTAATGAAATTCCAGATTGCCATTAGGATAGGCTTGAGTATTGTTGTCCAAATAGCGTTCCACACAGCAGAGAAAAACACCTTGATCTGGTTAAGTTTTGTTGCAAGGTAGTTATAAACCCCATTCCAGATCAGAACAACATACTGCCACATCTGGTTTGACTTCACTTTAAGGAAGTTGAATAGAGTTACCCAAACATCAAAGAACAAGAATTTCAGAATGTTAAACGTCTGAATGAAAAAGTTCTTAATGTTTGTCCAAGCCTGTCTCACTGTAGCGACTGCCTGAGCCTGTGTTTGCCCTGTGTCAGTCAAGATACCTACAAAGAAGTTGAAAATACTTGTTCTGAGAGAGCTTACTAGGTTAGTCACCCATGTAACTACTCCCTGCCAAGCACCAACAATCCATGTGTTTAGCTTAGCTGGCAAGGTCTTGAACCAATTAATAGTTTTGTTCCATGCCATCACGATCCAGTTTGTTGCCTTCTGGATGAATGAGGTTACTGCATCCATAACTATCTTGGTCTTATCTCTGATCCCAAACCAATTATTAGTCCATGCCTTGTAAAGCAGTACAGCTAGTGAGATAACTGTTGTGATTACAATGGTTACTGGGTTAATAAACCTCATTAAGTGTGAAGCTACAATTAAGAAAGCTCTTCCTACTTTCATAATCAAGCCCCAGACTCTTCCTAATGGGGCAAATAGAACCTTGAAAATCCCTTTGTAGCCACCTAGAGCAGAGAGTTGCCCTTTCAGCTTAGTCATGGCAGTAGCCATCAGAACCAGCGTTCCACTGGCAAACAAGAAAATCCCTGCAATACTAGCAACCACCCCAGTAAGGATAATTACTTGAGCTATCGTTTTCTTGGTACTCTGATCCAAACCATTCAGCCAGTCCATGAAGCTCTGCAAGGCTGATACAGCCTGCTTGATATATGGCATCATGACCTTACCAATTACATAAGAAAATTCCTTGATCTTAGACCATAGAATTTGTAGCTGTTTAATCAGTGTGGCAACTTGAGTGTCATACATCTGTTCCATTGTTCCACTGGCATTGTTAAGCTGTTTCTCGTACTCTCTTAGAGCATCTGCCCCTCGACCTGTGAAAGCATTGATAGCGCTTGATGCTTCCTGACCAAACACTGCAAAGGTATCACCAGCGCTCATGTTAGCCTTGGAAACTGTCTCAATCACATTAGCAAAGCCTTGGGTCTGTGGGTTAAGCTCTTCCATAGTCAAGCCATATTCTTCTAGCACCTTCTTAGCCTGTTTTGATGGATCAAGTAGCCTCGAATAAATACTCCTGAGTGAAGTACCTACTGTTTCAGCATTGATACCAGCATCAGATAGTAGAGCCATCTGAGCAGTCATTTCCTCGAATGATACCCCTAACTCACTAGCCATAGGTGAAAGGTATTTCAGAGAGTATCTGAATCTCTCCATACTAGAGCTTGAAATGTTGGTCGCCTTGGACATAACGTCTGAAATGTCAGCTATAGTGTAGCCTTGCTTTTCCCAGACCTTGAATTGAGATACTAGAATTTCAGTAGCCCTTGTGAGGTCATATTGATGGGCTGTTGAGGTTTTAATGGTAGTGTTAAGTAGATTCTGCATATCCTTAGCACCATAACCATACTGAGCCAAGACCTTCATGGCTTGACCAGACTGTTCAGCAGTGAAAGAGGTTGTATTACCATATTCCCTAGCTGTTTTCTCTAGGTCTGTGAAGTCGCCTTTAGTCCTACCCATGATAGAAGCAGTGTCAGCTAAGACCTGCTCTAGCTTTGCATACTGAGCAGTAGCAAGCCCAGCGCCACCAGCTACAGCGCCACCAAACATCAAGAATCCTTTTGAAACATCCTGTAGAGTTCTTCCAAACTCTTCAACTCTATTCATATCTTGATAGAGTTTACTTAATTCCTTTGAAGCCCTGTTATGAGCTTCAATGATAATATCTATTGACTTTTGTGAAGCCATTTAAATCACCCTTGGGGCAATCACCCCTTTTTGCCTTTATTTTGGTTTTGTTTCTTGTTCTCTTTTGCCTCCAATTCACTTAGTTGCGCTTTTATGATCTGAAACTGTTGGACTGTTTTGTTTTTCTCGCCATGCATAGTAGTTGCAGTAGGAAGACAACTAAAGTCCTCGCAAAATTGATAGTCTGCAATACATTGGGGCGCATTATCAGCTTTGCGCCCCTTATACATCTTCTTAACAGCCCTCTCTATTACTTTTTTTCGTCTTCTGAAACTTGATTCTCACCATTTACTGTCTGGTAGATTTCATTAGCCACAGAAGGCTTCAATGCACGAATATTGTCCAGATTTACTTCTGCAACATTCCCCTCAGCATCTTTGAAAGTCCAGCCCACAATAGCAGTCTTAAGTGTCTCTTCCTGCATAAGTGCCAAGTCCATTTCTGGCTTCTTAGTGAAATGGTTTACTGAAACAGCCTGCTTGTTGATCTGGTTTTGCTCACCATAAGTCAACTCTTTAATTTCTACTGTTTCACCTTCAATTTGAATCTCTTTAGTGTCTTGTGATACGAACATACTCATAATTTATAACTCTCCTTTGAATTTTCTTAATCTTTTGAATCCATCTTCTATAGTTCATTCCTGTAGGATTTTAGGCATAAAAAAGAGCCTCTGAATAGAGACTCTTAGTTATCCTTATGCGCCACCTGTAGCATCGTCATAAGTTGCGCTCACTGATTTAACCCTAGCTTCAAGCTCTTGCACAAGGTTGTCCTCGTTACCAAGCTCGATTTCGTTTGAATCGTACTTACCACCTGTCGCTGTGACTGTGAAAGTTCGACCATCTGGGGCAGTGAAAGTAAGTTCTGTGTCAAACTCTGTGCCAGCTTTCCATAAATCCCACTGTGCCTCATCTTCAAAGGTGAAGGATAGAGAAAGGGTATATTCCCTGTTACCCTCAAGGATTCTAGCTGGTACACGCTCGCCATTAATTGCATACTTCCTTTCCAGCCCATTACTAACCTCAAGCTCAAACTCTTCGACTAGACCTTGCTGGACACCATCAATCGTAATGTTACCCTCATAGAACATGAAGTAACTAGAAGTATCTGCTACTGGCTGTGATCCTGATACTACAGAATCATCTAGCTCTTTTGCGATCCATTCAGCCTCAGCAGTCAGGGCTTCTTCTGTACTTGCAGAAAGAGTAAAGCTGTCTAGCTTAGAGCCAACATACTCTCGAATGAAGTCATCCCCAGAAGGGTTAATGACACCAGCTTGGAATGTTGCAGAAGGTAGATCGTTAGACTCTGCAAAGTCGAATGTTCCATCCCCATTGTCTGTCACCTGACCTAGCACATACTCCATAATGTGAAGGTCTTGCACCAGATATTCTACTGAGAAACCAAAGTTAGAAGCACCTAGCCTTGATTGAATAAAGTTCCTTGATCCCAGACCATATTGAGTCTGTAGGTTATTGCTTTCCTCTGGTGAGAAGGATTGAATAATTCCAATCCAAATGTCAGGGCTACTAGCCTTTGTACCAAAGTTTGTTTCTTTGCCATATGTTACATATGAGTCGTGTCCATGAAAAGCCACATTAATCACTCCTAGTTAAAATATCATCCAATAATCTTATTGATTACTTATGAGTCCTTGGACTCTTTACTCTCCTTTTTCTTTGGAGGTTGATAGCCTTTAAAGTCTTTCCTACCAATGACTGCCTTGTATTCTTTCTCAGTGACACTCCTTGGCTTGTTTTTCCTAAAACGCTTGCCAGTCATTAAAAGCTCAACCTCTGGCTTGTAGCCATTATAAACAACTTGTCTCATCATCCTGCCCCCTTAGCTGTGTAGCTTACTTGTAGTGACTAATGGGATCAAAGCAGTTTGAAGTAACTCTCCACCCCTGTCAGCGACACCAAAATCAGCATCATCATTGATACTTGATTTCTTGACCACATTTCCAAAGGTCATATCAGCTTCAAGCGATCCCTCAACCCTGTCTGTCAAGTCCTCAAGCATATCTAGGGCAGAGCTATAATCTGGGCTTTTTACATAAACCCAAATATTAAAGTTGCATGTAGTCTCTTTAATTCCACCCATGCCAACCTTTCGCTTACTTCTCCCATCAAGCTCTATGGTTATAGCTGGATAGAAGGGAATGTTCTGAAAGTCGCCTTCATAGACTCCCATTACATCACTCAAGTTGCTGTCATTCTCAAGTTGTGTCTTGATAGCATCTACTTGTTCTGAATACACTTAAACACCCCCTCTACAGCTTCTTGTCCACATAATCATCAAAGATTTTCTGAATCTTAACCTCATCTTCACTCTGGATCATCAGGAAAGGTCTTGGTGGAATCCTGCCCTCACCTTTACCAAAGACTTTTATATTAGCACCATTTTGCTGTATATCAGCTAGTAGCCTGCTTGAGCCTTGGGCTTTTACATTAGAGCCTAAAACTAGCTTATTGCTTCCTAGCTTGTACTTAGAGCCTTTACCTTTGCTGGTAACGCTGGCTCGTAGTTGCCCACTGTCCCTTAATAGCTGGGCATCTGAACCTCTCAGTTTCTTGGTTAGTGGTGCATGTTTCTTCCACTTTACAGGTCTTCCATTAGCCTCAAAGTTGTCATTGATCGACTTGTGCATGTACTTTCCTGCCTCATCCAGAGGCTCTCTAAAGTCTTGAAGAGCATCCCTTAGAACGTCAATTCCTTTCTGGATTCTCTTATGCCCCCTGACTTTGTAGTTAAATCTCATGTTTGCCAAGGTGTCACATCATCCATAGAGAAATATGGGCTATCCTGCTTCACACTTCCAACCAAGTTCTCTCCTGCCTGATCCTCAATAGCAAGCTCACCCTGCTTAAGCATTTCCAGCTTAGTTTCAGAGCTTTTCTTAAGCTCTTGAGCATATTCAGAAGAGTTTGGGCTGTTGTCGCTCATCACTGTCCTGTAAACAAGATAAGCAGTGTACTCAGCAGTAATATCCTTGATGATCTGTGGGGCAGTCCCAAAGGGTACTTCATAGAGTCCCCTAAGAGATCCATTCACCACAGCCTCAGCCTTATCAATGAAAGTCTGAACCTTTGAATCTGAGAAAGCCTGTTCAGTAATAAGTGGAATATACACCCTCACATCTTGTGGTGTGCAATATGCCATGTGTTACACTCCCTTATTCTTCTGTCTCTTCTGTACCTTCTGGTGAAGCATCTTTTTGCTTACCTTTTCCTTTCTTATTTTCTTTCTTCTCAATATCTGTGAGAGCGAATTTATAAGCCTTAGCTTCCTTATCAGTAAAGTCAGCAGTTTCACCAGCTTGGATCGTTCGCTCTTTTAGTACCATTCGTTTAGTTGCCTTTGCCCTGTATGCCAAATCAATCTCTCCTTTATTCCATAGGTGGAATTAGTGGTTTAGGTTTCTGAATTGTTATCATTCTGAAACTCCTTTAAAAAGTAATAGAAATGGGGCAGGGGCAATAAGAAAGCCCTCTACCCCCTAGTTAATTGCTATTATGCGTGTGGCAAGATACCAATAGCCTGTGGCTTGTAAATCACTGGGTACATGGTCTTGAATGCCTGCAAGCGAATAGCTCGTTTCCCTGCATCTGGGAAGCGCCTTACTTGTAGGTTTTCACGAACCATTGTGTGACCTGTTTCACCACCACGCTTCATTAGGATGGTTTTCTTACCATCTAGTACCTCTTGGACACCACTTTCAGTGTCTAGTACAGAAGTAGCGACAAACACATCAAGTCCTCGAATACGACCTAGCGCTCGAACATTGTTT